>JAGRMK010000137.1:0-2481 GCA_020441345.1 Paracoccaceae bacterium | reverse complement strand
CAATCCGCAGCCTGTGCGCCGCGCGATCTCTTGCAAGAAAGCCACCTCGGACCAGGTGCTTTCGTCGAAAGTGACATAGGTCGCGGGGTTTTCCAGCAGCAACGCACGGCCCAGCGCCGCTTGCGTCTGGTCGATGTGGCCGCAGATCGTGGCCAGCGTCTGATCGGTATAGGGCATCGGCAGCAGATCGTTAAGCCAGGCCGCCCCATGCGAGGACCAGGCCAGATGTTCAGAAAAGCTGGCGGGCTGGTAGCGGTCCAGCAGCACGCGCAACCGGGCCAGATGGTCGCGATCCAGCGGCTCCGCGCCGCCAATCGACAGGCCGACACCGTGGATCGACACCGCGTGATCCTGGCGCAACCTGTCCAGCATCGCATGCGGCGCGCCCCCCTCGCCCATGTAATTCTCGGCGTGGACCTCGTAGAATCCGACCGCGCCGGGTTGCTTTGCGATGCGCGCAAAATGCTCGGGCTTGAAGCCCAGCCCAGGCGCTGCGGGTAGTGTCGCGGGCGATGTCATGGCATGCTCCTGTGTTCCGGGAACCGGGAAACCTGGCCGCCCTGCATGGGGTGCGGGGCGGCCAGGCAGAGGCCTTACATCGCCACCGGCATATAGGTTGCGGCGATGGCGGCATCGAGATTGCTCGGCAGGTCGCGGTTGATGCCCGGGCCATAGTTGCCTTCGTCCAGCGCCGCCTGCGTCACGCCCATGCGGGCATGGCCCATGCCATCAACGGGCAGTTCCATGGTGGCGCAGGTGCCTGCCGGAACCATTTCCCAGGCGTTGCCCTGGTAATCGAGGGTCGACGACCCGGCGCAGGTGGTGCCGGGACCGGCGGCGCAGTCGTTCTCACCCGTCAGCGACACGCCATAGCACTTTTCCTGGGCGTGGCTGTCGGCCTGTGCGGCGCCCGCGGCCATGCTCAGGGCGGCAGCGACCGAAGCGGCGAGGATGTGGTTGGTCTTGGTCATGGGTCAGTCTCTCCTGTTGAAGGTCGCATCCGTTGCGGACCTGCCAGTCAGGACGCCGCCGGGCACCGCCGCGTTACCGGCTTCACGCAGCCGTGACATGGACAGATTTTTTCGTGAACTTGCCCGCGCGCGGTGTAACAACGGGACCGACCGAGCCGTAAGGAGACTGCGTGACCCAGTCTGACGACCCCAGTTGGGAAGAGTTGATGCGCGCCGCCAACCGGGGCGATCAGCGCGCCTATGCGCGGCTTTTGTCCGCCATCACGCCGGTTGTGCGCGGAATTGTCCGCGCGCGGGGCGGGTCGCTGGGCGCCGAAGGATGCGAGGATGTCGTGCAAGAAGTTCTGCTGACGATCCATCTCAAGCGTCAATCCTGGCGCGAGGATGCGCCCCTCAGGCCGTGGCTCTATGCGGTGACACGGCACAAGGTGGTCGATGCGTTCCGTGCGCGCGGCCACCGGATCACCGTGCCGGTCGATGACTTTGCCGAGGTTCTGGCCGCCCCCGAAGGCCCCGACCCGTTCGAAGCGCAGGACATGGACCGCGTGATCGACCGGCTGGAGCCACGCGCGGCGCAGATCGTGCGCGCGATCGGCATAGAGGGGGAAAGCGCCGCGGAAACCGGCGTAAAACTGGGCATGACCGAAGGTGCCGTGCGCGTCGCCTTGCACCGGGCGCTGAAATCCATCGCCTCGTTGCGTGAAAGGATGATCGAATGAAAACCGATGACCTGATTGCCGCACTGGCGGCCGACAACACCCCGCGCCCCACACCCGGCGCGCGCATGGCCCAGGCCCTGCCTGTCGCCCTGCTGCTGTCGTTGGTTGCGCTCGTCCTTCTGTGGCGGGTGCGCCCCGATCTGGCGGCGGCCCTGGGGTCCGCGGCGGCGGTCAAGACGATCGTGCCGGTCCTGCTGACGCTGGTGGCGCTATGGCTTGCGCGCGGCATGACCCGGCCCGAGGCGCGCGCCCGCGCGCAATGGGCCCTGGTCGCCGTGATGGTGCTGGCCGGCGGCCTGGCGCTGGCACAAGGGATCGCCACCCAAGGCTTTGCCGGGCTGATCGGCGCGCTGGACACGCCCAACCTGATCACCTGTCTGGTGTCGATCCCGGTGCTGTCGGCGCTACCCCTTGCGGCGTCATTCTGGGCGATGAAATCCGGTGCCCCGGCGAACCCGCGCCTGGCCGGCGTGGCGGCGGGGCTTTTGGCCGGTGCGGGCGGCACGGCGATCTATTCGCTGCATTGCCCCGAAGATTCGCTGCTGTTCTGCCTGCCGGCCTACGGTGGCACCATGCTTATCGTGGTTGCCGCCGGGGCCTTGCTGGGGCCGCGTCTGCTGCGCTGGTAGGCTGGCGCTGCTAACGGCCAGGCAGAGGGACGAACTCGTCCTGGTCGCCCGGCGGCAGGCGAAACGGCCCGTGATCCCAGTCGCCGCGCGCCCAGGCCTCTTTCGCGGCCTCGATCCGGTCGCGCGACGAGGCGACAAAATTCCACCAGATATGGCGCGGCC
>JAGRMK010000136.1:3503-4904 GCA_020441345.1 Paracoccaceae bacterium | reverse complement strand
GTGATGAACTGCGACATCCATCTGACGGATAAACTTGCGGTTTACAAGCGCGAGGTGGACCGCATGGGGATCGCGGTCGTGGCGCCGTGCGTCAACACTTCGCTGGCCACGTTCAGCGTGGCCGACGGGTGCCTGGTCTATGCGCTGGGGGCACTGAAGAACGTCGGCATCGAAGCGATGCGGCTCATCGTGCAGGCGCGCGGCGACCGGCCGTTCCGCGACCTGACCGATTTCGCGCAGCGCGTGGACCTCAAGAAGGTGGGCAAGCGGTCGCTGGAGATGCTGGCGCGTGCCGGTGGATTCGACGCACTCGAAAAAAGCCGCAAACGGGTGTTCGAAAGCCTCGATGCGCTGACCGCCTTTTCCGCCGCCACCCACGAGGCCGCGGCCTCGGGGCAGTCGTCGCTGTTCAGCGGTGGCGATGACCTGCCGCCGCCCCGGCTTGCGCCGCGCAGCGAGTGGTTGCCGATGGATCGCCTTGCGGCCGAGCATCAGGCGATCGGTTTCTACCTGTCGGGCCACCCGCTCGACGACTACGCGGGCGCGTTGAAACGCAAGGAGGTTCTGACCCTGACCGAGGTCACCAGGCGCGCCGCGCGCGGTCCTTTCGTGGCGCGGATCGCCGGGTCTGTTTCATCGCGCCAGGAACGGAAATCAGCGCGCGGCAACCGCTTTGCCTTTGTGCAGCTCTCGGACCCGACCGGGCTCTATGAGGTGACGGTCTTCTCGGACACGCTCGAGACGGCGCGCCAGCACCTCGATCCGGGGCAGAACGTCGTGCTGACCGTCGAGGCAACGCTCGAGGCCGACACGCTGAAGCTTCTGGCCCGCGCCGCGCAACCGATTGACGATGTCGTCGCCGATGCCGGGGCAGCGGGGCTCTGCGTGCGGCTCGACGGGATGCAGGGTCTGGCCGACCTCGCGGTGGTTCTTGCCCAACTGCCAGCCCCGAAAGGCCCGCGCAAGGGTCTGGGCAAGCTGTTCCTGGCCGTGCCGGACCCCGGAACGGGCGGCGAGATCGAAATCGACATCAAGCGCCAGATCCCGGTGACACCGCTGCTCAAGGCCACGTTGCGCGGCGTCGAGGGCGTACTGGCCGTCGAAGAGGTCTGAGATGTTGATCGTTGAAACTCTGGACCGCGTGCGGCGCATCACGCTCGACCGACCCGAGGCCCGCAACGCGGTCAACCCGGCACTGGCGCGCATGCTCTATCAGGCGATGCGCGACGCCGACACCGATGCCGGCGTGGATGCCGTAGTGCTGTCCGGTGGGGCGGCGTTCTGCGCGGGGTTCGACCTGAAATCGGCTGCCACCGGCGACGGTGCCACCTGGATCGCCGGGCTGGCCATCCCGCCGGAGTGGGATGATCCCGTCAACCATCCTTTACCCGGTCCAATGGG
>JAGRMK010000136.1:1757-3455 GCA_020441345.1 Paracoccaceae bacterium | reverse complement strand
CGCCATCGAAGGCGCGGCGGTTGCGGGCGGCATGGAACTGGCGCTCTGGGCCGATGTGCGGATCATGGCCGAAGACGCGCTGTTCGGGGTGTTTTGCCGCCGCTGGGGCGTGCCGCTGATCGATGGCGGCACTGTGCGCCTGCCGCGGATTGTCGGGCAGGGGCGCGCCAACGACCTGATCCTGAGCGGCCGCCCTGTTCACGCGCCCGAAGCCCAGAGGATCGGCCTCGCCGATCGCGTGGTCGCCCCCGGCGGCGCGCTGACCGCCGCGCTTGCCTATGCCGTGGCCCTGACCCGTTTTCCCCAGGGCTGTCTGCGCGCCGATTTTCTCTCGGCTCGCCCCGCGCCCGGCGTACTGGCCGCAGCCCTGCGGCGGGAATGGGCCAGTGCCGGCATGGTTCTGGCCGAAGGGGTCGCGGGCGCCGCGCGCTTCGCCGCCGGTCACGGACGCGGCGGGCGCTTCGACGATCTGTAAGGGGCGCCGTCGCTGCCCCTCTTTACTCTTCAAATATCCTGGGGGGAGCGCCAGAGGCGCGGGGGGCAACGCCCCCCATCACCCGTCGTCACCCCCCGCCATCTAGCAGGCCGGACGTGTCACGCGCCGAAAACGCGCTTGAAAATCGTGTCGACATGTTTGGTGTGATAGCCCAGATCGAATTTCTCATTGATCTGCTCTTCGCTCAATGCCGCGCGCACATCGGCATCGGCCAGTAGCTCTTCGCGGAAATCCTTGCCCTGTTCCCAGACTTTCATCGCGTTGCGCTGCACCAGGCGATAGCTGTCCTCACGGCTGACACCAGCCTGGGTCAGCGCCAGAAGAACCCGCTGTGACATGACCAATCCCTTGAACTTGTTCATGTTGGCCAGCATCGTCTCGGGGTAGATCACCAGCTTTTCGATCACACCGGCCAGGCGGTTCAGGGCGAAATCCAGCGTGATCGTGGCGTCGGGGCCGATGGCGCGCTCGACCGAGGAATGCGAGATGTCACGCTCGTGCCACAGCGCGACGTTCTCCATCGCCGGGATTACCGCCATGCGCACCAGGCGCGCAAGGCCCGTCAGGTTTTCGGTCAGAACCGGGTTGCGCTTGTGCGGCATGGCCGACGAGCCCTTTTGCCCGGCGCTGAAAAACTCTTCGGCTTCAAGCACTTCCGTGCGCTGCATGTGCCGGATTTCGATGGCGACGTTTTCGATGGACGACGCGATCACCCCCAGCGTGGCAAAGAACATCGCGTGTCGGTCGCGGGGGATCACCTGGGTGCTGATCGGCTCGGGCGTCAGGCCCAGCTTGGCGCAAACATGCTCTTCGACAGCGGGATCGATGTTCGCGAAGGTGCCGACAGCGCCCGAAATAGCACCCGTGGCGACCTCGGCGCGGGCAGCCAGCAAGCGCGCCTTGTTGCGGTCCATCTCGGCGTAGAACCGGGCGAAGGTCAGGCCCATGGTTGTCGGTTCCGCGTGGATCCCGTGGCTGCGACCGATGCGGATGGTATCCTTGTGCTCGAACGCGCGGGTTTTCAGCGCGGCCAGCACACGATCCAGATCGGCCAGCAGAATGTCGGCAGCGCGCACCAGCTGCACATTGAGCGTGGTGTCCAGCACGTCGGAACTGGTCATGCCCTGGTGGACGAACCGCGCCTCGTCATTGCCGATGATCTCGGCCAGATGGGTCAGGAAGGCGATGACATCGTGCTTGGT
>JAGRMK010000136.1:0-1613 GCA_020441345.1 Paracoccaceae bacterium | reverse complement strand
GTCTCGGGCGACCAGATGGCGACCATATCGGGGCGGGAATAGCGGGGGATCATCGGCGGACCTCTGGGCTGTCGGGGTTGCGCGTCTGATAGACCGCAGGACCAAGGCGCGCAAGGCCGCGAGGGGGTGGAATGCGAGGCTGACCCCGTGTCAAGTGTCAGACATTATAATGTCTGACCAATTGCAGTTATCCACATCTGGGGGCGTGGACCAGATGCGTGCAGGGATCTGGTAGCGAGATCATCAGATCAATCCACATAGACCCGAAGCGTGGCCAATTGCCCAAAGGCAAGGCCAAGCGACTGCATGGCCATCAGCGAAATCTGGCTTCCGGCACCGGGCTCTGCCCCAGAGGCCCGCAGTTCCAGCGTCAGGCTGCGTCCGGCTTCGGTGACGATACGCCCGCGCGTCGTTTCAGCGACCAGACCGGTGCGCAGCCATAGCCCGGTTTCACCCGGTGCGCCCAGCCCGGCCAGGGTTTCGCCGACGAATCCGTCCGCGGCGGGGGCGGGTGGCGCGGGCCGCGCTTGTTCCTGGCGGGCGCGGGGGCGCATCACGTCGTCCCCGGGCATTTCGGTAACCGCGACCTGAGGGTCCGGCGAAGCATCGCGTCCGAGCAGGCTCAGCGGTGCCGAACACCCCACCAGGACCAGGAGCCCCGGGACCAACAAGGACAAGACAGTGGATCGGGCGAGTCTGTGCATGGCTCAAGCCTACCGTCGCCCGGCGAGCAAGGCAATGGGATGCCTATGGTTGATCTGCGTCGGCGCATACCTTGTCACGGGTCCGGCGTGAGATTAGCTTCGCACCCAAGGAGACCCGCATGACCAAAGCCGCACCGCTGATTGATCCCTTTGCCCGCCCGATCCAGTATCTGCGGGTCTCGGTTACTGACCGCTGCGATTTTCGCTGCACCTATTGCATGGCAGAGCATATGACCTTTCTGCCCAAGAAAGAGCTGCTGACGCTTGAGGAACTGGATCGCATTTGTACGAGCTTCATCGGATTGGGCGTTGAAAAGCTTAGAATAACAGGCGGTGAGCCCCTTGTGAGAAAGGGCATCATGACGTTCTTCGAGGGGATGAGCCGGCACTTGCAAACGGGTGCCCTGCGCGAGTTGACGCTGACCACCAATGGCTCGCAACTGGGCCGGTTCGCCGCTGATCTGGTGGCGCTGGGGGTGCGGCGGGTGAATGTGTCGCTGGATACGCTGGATGAGGCGAAATTCGCCGAGATCACCCGCTGGGGCCGTTTGCCACAGGTCTTGCGTGGCATCGACGCGGCCAAGGCGGCGGGAATGCGCGTCAAGATCAACGTCGTGGCTCTCAAGGGGTTCAACGAGCACGAACTTTTCGAGATCGTCGACTGGTGCGCGCGCGAAGATCACGACCTGACGTTTATCGAGGTCATGCCAATGGGCGAAATGTCAGAAGAGGCGCGGCTGGGTTCCTATTGGCCGCTGAAGGATCTGCGCGCGCGGCTGGCCGAACGGTTCACCCTGACAGACCTGGCAGACCGCACCGGTGGCCCCGCGCGCTACGTGAATCTGGAGGAAACCGGCCAGAAGATCGGCTTCATCACCCCGCTCACGCATAATTTCTGCGAAAGTTGCA
>JAGRMK010000135.1 GCA_020441345.1 Paracoccaceae bacterium | reverse complement strand
GGGCTGGCGGCCTGCCTGACCCTGCGTCCCGACGCTCCCTTGCACATGCATCTGGCCGAACAGGTCGCCGAGGTCGACGAGGTTCGCGGCGCCTGGGGGGCTCGTCCCGTGGAATGGCTGCTGGATCACGCGCCGGTCGACGGACGCTGGTGCCTGATTCATTGCACGCAGATGGAACGCGCCGAAACCCTGGCACTGGCGGACACCGGTGCAGTGGCGGGGCTTTGCCCGATCACCGAATCCTCGCTGGGCGACGGGATCTTCGATGGTGTGGCATGGGCCGACGCGGGTGGGCGGTTCGGAATCGGATCGGACAGCAACATCCGCATTTCGCTGTCCGAAGAGCTGCGCACGCTCGACTATTCCCAACGCCTGCGTGACCGGGTGCGCGCGGCGCTGGCCACGCCAGAGCGGTCAACCGGGCGGGTGCTGTTCGAGGGCGCGGTGCACGGCGGCGCGCAGGCTGCGGGGCGCGGTCCGGGCGGATTGACGGTGGGCGCGCGCGCCGATCTCCTGGCGCTGGACACGCGGCACATCGACCTGGAGGGACGCCGCGGCGACATGCTGCTGGATGCCTGGATCTTTGCCGCAGACGACCGCGTCGTGACCGAAGTCTGGTCGGCCGGGCGCCACCTCGTCAGCGGCGGGCGCCATCATGCCCGCGATGCCATCGAGACCGGGTACAGGGCCGTGATGCGGCGACTGAAGGCAGCGTGATGGGCAACAAGAAACCCGCAACCCTGGGATGGCAGGCGGTTCGCGATGAGGCGCTGCGCCGCATCCGCGCCCGCGTCTGGCAGCCCGGCGACCGGATCCCTGACGAGGCCGATCTCGCGACCGAACTGGGCTGTGCACGCGCCACGGTGAACCGGGCCTTGCGCGATCTGGCCGAGGCGGGTCTGCTGGAGCGTCGGCGCCGAGGCGGTACGCGCGTGCCCCTGACGCCAGTGCGCAAGGCCACGTTTTCCATCGCCATCATCCGCCAGGATATCGAGATGCGCGGCCAGATGCCGGGGTATCGGCTGTTGTCCGACGCAGTTCAGCCAGTGCCCGCGCCGGTGCGCGCCCGGCTGGGTCCGGACACGCCCGACACGATGCGGCATGTCGTGGCGCTACATCTGGCCGACGGGCAACCCTATTGCCTGGAAGATCGCTGGCTCAATCCGGCGGTCGTCGCGGCCTCGGTCGGGTTTGACACGTTCAGCGCGAATGAATGGCTGGTCCAGACCCAGAGCTTCACCGCCGGCGACCTGAGTTTCCACGCGGTCAGTGCCGATTCCGCGCTGGCGGCGCGGTTGGGCTGCGAGCCGGGTGCCGCGCTGCTGGCAGTGGATCGGACGACGCGCGGCGACCGGCCGATCACCGCCGTGCGCCTGATCTATGCGCCGGGGCACCGGGTGGAAACCGACCTCTGACGCCGCCCGCGCGCGCCCTCAGACCGCGGTCGTCCAGGCCTGATAGCCATAGACCCAGTCCGCGTTGCCGCGATCCTTGAGCCATTCATTTGCCAGCGACGAACGCTGCACCTCGGCGGTGCGCGGGATGCGCGCGGCGTCGTAACGGCGCAGCGCCTCGGCAGCGGTCTCTGAGGTGGCGCGCTCCAGCGCGCGGGCCAGAACCACCGCGTCCTCGATCGCCATGCAGGCGCCCTGCGCCATGAAGGGCACCATCGGATGCGCGGCATCGCCCAATATCGTCATCCGCCCCTGCGACCAGGCTGCCATCGGTTCGCGCACATGCAGCGCCGAGCGGGTGACTGTGTCGCAGGCATCCAGCAGAGCGCGGGCATGGGGGTGAAAATCGGCGTAATGGCCGCGCAACTCGGTGATGTCGCCCGGCAGCGTCCACCCCTCTTCGGCCCAGCCATCCTGTTTGTGGGTAGCGAAAACGAAGATCTCCTGGCCGTGGGTCAGCGGGAAGGTGACGATCTGACGATCGGCCTCGGGGCCCCACCATTTGGTGAACGCGTCGAGATCGGGAATATCGCCGCCCTTGTCGCGGCTGAACACCCCGCGCCACGATACGAGGCCGGTGAACTTCGGATCATCCGGGCCAAACAGTTTGGCACGCACCTGGCTATGGATCCCGTCCGCACCGATCAGCAAGTCGCCGCGCCGGGTTTCGCCATCGGACAGCCGCACCCAAACGCCGGTGTCATCCTGCCCGACTTCGGCCACCCTGGATCCATAGCGGATCACCCCTTCGGGCAATGCGCTTTCCAGCGCTGCCAGAAGATCGGCGCGGTGGATGGTCAGTTGCGGCGCGCCATAACGCTCTTCGGCGGCAGTGCTCATCGGCAGGCGCGACGTTTCTTCGCCCGTGTCCCAGGTCCGGCTGATGCGATGCGTGGGGCGTGCGGCCTGCGCGCGCAACGCTTCGCCGACACCCAGCCGGTCCAGCGCATGCACCGCATTGGGCGTCAGGTTCACGTCGGCCCCGATGCGGCCAAAGGCCTTGGCCTGTTCGAACACGGTCACCGCATGGCCCATCTTGCGCAAAGCAATGGCCGCGGCCAGACCGCCGACTCCGCCGCCACAGATCAACACGTTCAGCATCGCCACAAACCTTCAATTATGATCACTTTGGTCATTATAGAACACGTCGCGATTGATCCGTCAACTGCCGCGTTGCGCCTTGCGCAGCCTGATTACCGGCCGCAGACTGCGCGAACGTAACCGGAGTCGCCGATGACCACCGCCCATTCCCGCCTGTTGTCTCCCCTGTCGCTGCGTGGCGAGACCATGCGCAACCGGATCGTTTTCGGCGCGCATACCGCCAACATGGCCGAAGACGGGCTTCCCGGCCCCCGGTATCGCGACTATCTGCGTGAACGCGCGCTGGGGGGCGCGGGCCTGATCGTTGCCGAACCGGTGCCCGCGCATCGCACCGGGGTTCTGACGCGCGGCAATTTTCGCGCCGAAGACGACAGCATCATCCCCGCCTTTCGCCAGGTGACCGAGGCCGTGCGTGCCGAAGGGGCAGTGATCGTCCAGCAAATCTATCACATCGGCGCGCATGGCGATTCGGACCTCAGCTTTCATCCCCATTGGTCGCCGTCCGGGCGCCCGTCCTATCACGACGCAGACGGCAGCCACGCGATGACCGAGGCCGAGATCCTCACCCTGCTCGACGCCCATGCCGCCGCTGCCCGCCGCGCCAAGGACGCCGGGTTCCAGGGGGTCGAGGTCTGGGCGGCCTATAATTCGTTGATTGACCAGTTCTGGCTGCCCTGGAGCAACCGGCGCGACGACCAATGGGGCGGGTCGCTGGACAACCGCACCCGGTTCTCCCGCCTGCTGATCGACCGAATCCGGCGCGACTGCGGCGAGTCATTCATCATCGGCCTCGCGATCAGCCATGACGCCGCCTATCCGGTCACGCTTCAGGCCGAAGCGCTGTGCGAAATCATTGCGCTGCACGACGCCACCGGCCATGTCGACTACGTCACCTGCGGTGCCGGGTCGTATCTTGATTTCGGGCGCATCATCCCTCCGTTCACCGAGCCAGACCAACTGACCGTGCCGATCGCCGCCCAACTGAAATCCGTGGTCAAACACGCCCGTATCACTGCCGAGGCGGGCATCCGCACCCCCGATATCGGCGAACAGGTGATCGCCTCGGGCGCGGCCGATCTGGTCAGCATCGTGCGCGGCCAGATCGCCGACCCGCATCTCGCGCGCAAGACCACCTTGGGCCAGGCCGATCGTGTCCGCCCCTGCCTGTCATGCAACCAGATGTGCTGGGGCCGGCGGTCACGCGACTATTGGATCTCATGCCTGATCAACCCCTCGGCGGGGCGCGAATGGGAATGGGGCGGCGACCGCTTCACCCCCGCACCCAGGCCGCGTCATGTGCTGGTGGTCGGCGGTGGCCCCGCCGGGCTCGAGGCCGCGCGCGCCGCCGCCGAACGCGGCCATCGCGTGACCTTGGCCGAGGCACAGCCTCAGCTTGGCGGGCAGTTCCGGCTGGCGGGTCTGCAACCGCGCCGCGCCCAGATCCTCGACCTGATTGCCTGGTATGAACGCGAGCTTGCGCGGCTGGGCGTGGATTTGCGCCTCAACGCCCTGCTGGACGACTCCGACGTGCGCGCCGTCGGCGCCGATCACGTGATCCTCGCCACCGGGTCGCTCCCCGACGAGACCGGGTTTCAGCGTTGGCTGCCCGAGTTGGAAACCCTGCCGGGGATTGCGCGTGGCCAAGTCTGGTCCGCCGAGGCAGTCATGCGGCGCGAGGTGAAACCGGGCAAGGATGTCATCGTCTATGACGAGGGCGGCCATTGGAAGGGCGTTGGCACCGCCTGGCATCTGGCCGAATCCGGCCACCGCGTAACCATCGTCACCCCCGACGCGCATGTCGGGCGCGATCTGGTGCGCACCGCCGCCGATGGTTACGCGCGTAGCCGTCTTGCGCGGCTGGGGGTGCGGTTCCGCCCGGAAAGCGCCATCGCCGAATGGCTGGGCAACGGCGCGGGCGCACGGGTGGTGTCGCTGCTCGACCGCTCGGAAACCGTGATCCCGGCCTCGGCGCTGATCCTCGCGACGACGAATCACGCCTTTGACCCCTTGTCCGGGGCGCTGTCAGACCTCGCGCCCCGCCTGATTGGCGATGCTGCCGCGCCTCGCCTGGCGCCCTTCGCGTTTCACGAAGGGCGCAGGATCGCACGGACCCTCTGACCCGGTCTATGCATTGCAAATGTCCCGAAATCTAAGCGGACAGTCGCCACGCAAGCCGCGAAGAAAACTGGCGGCAGGCCACGCGGGGAAATAGCTCGCTTCAACCGGCTCTTTGCGGCTGCGCGCCCTGCGCTAAAGCCCCATGCCCTTGAGCGCCGCGATCAGCCCCAGGGTGGACCCGTCACGCCCCTCGGCCTTGGCGGTGCCTTCGACCATCGGCATCAGTTGCAGCGCCAGTTCCTTGCCCAGTTCGACGCCCCATTGGTCGAACGAGTTGATCCCCAGAACCACCCCTTCGACAAACACCCGGTGCTCATAGAGCGCGATGATCGCGCCGAGCATGGCCGGCGTCAGTTGCGGATAGATCAGCATCGTCGAGGGGCGGTTGCCCGGGAACACCCGGTGGCGGGCCTGACGTTCCAGTTCCTTGCCCTTCAGGCCCTTGGCCTTCATCAACCCGCGCGCCTCATCGAGCGAGCGGCCGGTCATCAGCGCCTCGGCCTGGGCCAGGCAATTGGCGGCAAGCAGGCGGTGCTGATGCTCCAGACCGGCCTCGTGCCCCAGGGCCGCCAGCAGGAATTCACACGGGACGACATCGGTGCCCTGGTGGATCAACTGGTAGAACGCGTGCTGGCCGTTGGT
>JAGRMK010000134.1 GCA_020441345.1 Paracoccaceae bacterium | reverse complement strand
TCGTCTTCTACCGCGTCACGGACCAAATCGGTGAACCAGCCCGGATCGGTGACGAAGCTTTCGCCTGAAATCTTGATTGCCACATCAAAGCGGATGCCCGTGGCCTCGGCGACCGCGGCGCATTCGGCCCGAATCCAGCGCGACAGGCTGTCGCCGCTGTGCAGGTCGTTGAACCGGATGTTCAGCATGGCCGAGGCCTGGGCCGGGATCACGTTGCTGGCCGGGTTGCCCGTGTCGATGCTGGTCAGCGCCAGGGTCGAGGGGTCGAAATTGGCGTTCCCGCTGTCCAGCTCGTGCCGCGCGAAGCGGTCGAGCAGGCTGACCAGCGCCGGCAGGGGGTTTCGGGCACGATGCGGATAGGCGGCGTGACCCTGCTGTCCCTGCGCGTTGATCCGCACGGTCATCGACCCGCGGCGCCCGTTCTTGATCATTTCGCCCATCACCTGCGGGCAGGTTGGCTCGCCGACGATGCAATGTGACAGGTGCTCGCCGGTCTGCGCCATCCAGTCGAGCAGCGCGACGGTTCCATCGGTGGCCTCGCCTTCCTCGTCGCCGGTGATCGCCAGCACGACAGCGCCGTCGGGCGGCGTGGTTTGCACGAAATCCACCGCCGCCGCGACGAAGGCCGCGACGCCGGATTTCATGTCACATGCGCCGCGTCCCCAGAGCTTTCCCTCGGCCTCGGCGCCGCTGAACGGATCGAAGCGCCACCGGGCGGCCTCACCGGGCGGCACGACATCTGTGTGACCGTTGAACCCCAGCGTCCGGTTCGCGCCCTTTGCCCCCCAGCGTGCGTGAAGATTGGCCGTCCCGTTGCGATCAACGCGGGTGCAGGTGAACCCGGCCGCCGCGAGGATCTGTTCGAGCAGAACCAGGGCGCCTGCTTCTTGCGGAGTGACCGAGGGGCAGCGGATCAGTCGGGCAGTCAGGTCGACGGGGTCGAGGGCGGGCATGAGCGGATCCTTGGCTGGTGCGTTCACCGGTGCTAGCGCATGCGCCCGGGCCGGACAAGCCGGGGGCGTATGAGAGGACCGACGGGCGAGATTGACGCAAAGCGCCAGAAAGGCCACACTTCGCCCGATGGTTGCGCTTTGGGCGGGATCGGGGCGGTTCGTGGTGTCGGACACCAAACCTTAACCAGTTCCGGGCAATCCTGTGACGGGGATGCCTCAGGGGCGGCGCCGAGCGGGGCCACCAACGGAAAAACGGATTCGGTATGCAGCACGAGAACATGAACAACGAGACGCGGCTGACCCGGATCCAGGCGCTGGTCGTCGAGATCCTGAACGACCTGCTGCGCGCGCCGATCGACACGACGGATCAGTCCATCCAGCAAGCCATTGCTCGGCTCGGGGCCTATTGCGTGCGGGATCGGGCCTATGTTTTCGTGCATGACGGGCCCGTTACGCGCAACACGCATGAGTGGTGCGCCGACGGGATCGACCCGATGATCGACCAGTTGCAGGAACTGCCGATGGAGATGCTGGGGCCCAGCATCGAACCCCTCAACAACAACGGCGAGCATTTTTATGTTCCCGATGTTTCGGACCTGCCCGAGGGGTCGCCCTCACGCGAGTTGCTTGAGGCGCAGATGATCCGGTCAATCCTGCTGGTGCCGATGCGCCTGGAGGGGGCGACTTATGGCTTTGTGGGCTTTGACGGGGTGAACCGGACCCACGCCTTTCTGCCTGGCGAGGTATATCTTCTGCAGTCGGTGGCCGATGTCATTTGTTCGGTGCTGGTGCGACGCGACAAGGACAAGGCGGTCATCGCGGCGCAGGCCGAACTGGCGGGCGAACGGGCCTTTCTGGCGAGCATCCTTGCGACCTCGGCGATGGGCATCATCGTTATCGACGACGCCGGGATCGTCCGCTTCGCCAACGACGCGGCCGAGAGGATCATCGGCGCGACTCGCGAACAGATGATCGGTGTGCCCCATGACGATCGACGCTGGCGCTATGACCGCGAGGATGGCACGCCATATGCCAAGGGCGAGACGCCGTTCGAGAGGGTCTTGCAAACCGGTGGCGCGGTGATCGACGAACGGTTCGCGCTGAACTGCCCGGACGGGCTGCGCTATTGCTCGGTCCATGCCGCGCCGGTCACCGGGGGCGAAGCATCGGGCGCGCGGGTTGTCTATGCGCTGCTTGATGTCACGGATCAGGTTGCTGCCGACCGCGAACGGCAGGATGCGCTGGAGGAAGCGCATCGGGCGAATGCGGCGAAATCGAATTTTCTGGCCAAGATGAGCCATGAAATGCGCACTCCGCTGAACGGGGTGCTGGGCGTTGCCGAGGTTCTGGAACAGTTGGTCAGCGATGCCGATCAGCGGCGCATGGTCAAGGTCATGCACGATTCAGGTGCCTTGCTGCTGAACATCATCAACGATTTGCTCGATATGTCCAAGATCGAGGCGGATCAGATGGTCATCGAGGCGGTCCCTTTTGTGCCGATCGACTTGGCGCAGCGGATCGAATCGGTTCATACGCTCAAGGCCTCGGAAAAGAAGCTGTCGCTGGGGGTTTCGATCATCGGTGACGGGCAGGGCGCGCGGCTGGGTGATCCGAACCGGGTGCTGCAAATCCTGCACAACGTCATTTCGAACGCGGTCAAGTTCACGGAAACGGGCTCGGTCAACGTGCTTCTTGATTGTTCGCGCATCGATTGCCTGGGGCTGACCGTCACGGATACGGGAATCGGCATGGATGACGAGCAAAAGGCGCATGTCTTCGAGGAATTCGGGCAGGCAGACAGTTCCATCGCGCGCCGCTTTGGCGGGACCGGGCTGGGCATGCCGATCGTGCGGCGCCTGGTCGGGTTGATGGAGGGCACCGTGACCATCACGTCGGCCCCGGCCAAAGGCACCGAGGTGGTGATCGAATTGCCCTTGCCGCGCACCGATCTGACCGAAATCGCTCTGACTCAGCCAGTGTCTGACCTTGATCTTGGTGTCGATCTGCGGGGGCTACGGGTGCTCGCGGCCGATGACAACCGCACGAACCGCATGATCCTGGGGGCGATGATGGGGCAATTGGGGATTGCCGCGGTGCTGGTCTCGGACGGTAACGAGGCGTTGCAAGCTTATGAGCGCGAGGAGTTCGACCTCGTCATTCTCGACATTTCCATGCCCGAGGTGGATGGCGTCGCGGTGCTGCGCGAGATCCGGGCGCGCGAAGCACAGCGCGCCACCACACCGGGCGGCAGGCCCCCCGCAACGATGCTGCCGATCATTGCCTTCACCGCAAATGCCATGTCGCATCAGGTCGCCGGCTATCTTCAGGCCGGGTTCGACGATTGTCTGACCAAGCCGCTGCAACTGGACCGTTTGCGTTCTGCCCTGGGTCAGTTGATCCTGGAACGCGGGCGCAGGCGCACGGGCGGTGTCATACCCCTGCGCGCGTCGAACGCCCATTGAGGCGGATCGCGCCGGGGGGTTCAGCTGGCTCGCCGTCACGGCGACACGGGTTCCGCGCGTGACGGTCTTGCGTTACGTCGGAGTGCTGGCTTGTGTCAACGCGGCCATCGCCTCTTCTGCGGTTTCGACGAACTGGAACAGGTCGAGGTCGGCTTGCGAGATGGTGCCGGCATCGGCAAGGGACTGCCAGTTGATGACCGAATCCCAAAAACTCCGCCCGAAAAGAAGGAACGGGATCGGGCGCATCCGTTTGGTCTGGATCAGGGTCAGCGATTCGAACATTTCGTCCAGCGTGCCGAATCCGCCCGGGAACACCGCCACGGCCCTGGCGCGCATCAGGAAATGCATCTTGCGAATGGCGAAATAGTGGAAATTGAAGCTCAGGTTCGGTGTGACATAGGCGTTGGGTGCCTGTTCGTGCGGCAACACGATATTCAACCCGATCGACACGCCACCCGCTTCGGCCGCACCCCGGTTTCCGGCCTCCATCACGCCGGGGCCGCCGCCGGTGCAGATGATGTTCTCGGTGCCACCTTGCGACAGCGACTGCTCGGTCACCATCCGCGCAAACCGCCGCGCCTCGTCATAGTATTTCGACAGCGTGCCCAGCATCGGTGTCTTTGCCTCTGCGCTGTGATCGGGGGCGGGTATGCGCGCACCGCCAAACAGCACAACGGTCGAGGCGATCCGCGCCTCGTTCATCGCCATCTCGGCCTTGAGCAATTCCAGTTGCAACCGCACGGGGCGCAGCTCGTCGCGGCACAGGAAATCATTGTCGGCGAAAGCCAGCCGATACGCCGCGGACCGGGTTTGCGGTGTGTCGGGCAAATGCCGCGCGGTTTCGATATCCTGATGGCTGTCACGAAACACGTGGCTGCGCGGGTCATTCATGCCTGAAGTCCTTTCCTCTGCCTTGCATCCATGACTAACCTTGTGAAACCAGCAACACCAGACACAGAGGCGCGACGGAGGGCACTGATGGATTGGCGAAACGAGATCATCGCGGCTGCGGACCGGATCGCGGGGCATGTGCGGCGCACGCCGGTCCTGTCGCTGGATCTGTCCGGGGTGCCCGATCCGATCGAGGTCAAGCTGGAGCAGATCCAGCACACCGGCACCTTCAAGGCGCGCGGTGCGTTCAATTCGCTCTTGTCGTGTGATGTTCCGGCGGGCGGGGTGGTCGCGGCGTCGGGCGGGAACCACGGGGCCGCTGTGGCTTTTGCCGCAGCGCGGCTGAAGATTCCAGCGCATATCTTCGTGCCGGAGATGGCCGGTGCGTCGAAGATCGCGCTGATCCGGCGGGCGGGGGCCGATCTGACGGTGGTGCCGGGGGCCTATGCCGATGCGCTGCAGGCGGCGCTTGAACACGAGGCGCGCACCGGTGCGATGCAGATTCACGCCTATGACGGGATCGCAACCGTGGCCGGGCAGGGGACGTGCCTGGCGGAATGGGAAAACCAGGGGCTCGAGGCCGATACCGTGCTGGTTGCGGTGGGCGGTGGCGGGTTGATCGGGGGCGCGATGGCCTGGTTGCAGGGGCGGCGCAAGGTCGTGGCGGTCGAGCCGCAAACCGCCTGTGCGCTACACGCCGCGCTTGTTGCCGGGGCGCCGGTGGATGTCGATGTCTCGGGGATCGCCGCGAACGCGCTGGGCGCGCGGCGGATCGGCGCGATCTGTTTCGGTTTGGCAAAGGAGCAGGGTGTTACCTCGGTTCTGGTTGAGGACGCGGCGATTGCAGAGGCGCAGCGGCTGTTGTGGAACGAGGCGCGGCAATTGGTCGAACCGGCCGGGGCGGCGGCGCTGGCGGCGCTGACCTCGGGTGTCTATCGGCCTGAACCCGGTGAACGTGTGGCGGTGCTGATCTGCGGCGCCAACCCGGCGCCCGGTCCGTTCGACTAAAGCCGCGACAGCACGACGCCGCCGGCCACCATGGCCACCGCCGCAAGGCGCTTCCAGGTGATGTCATGGACGGTCATGCCAAAAGCGCCCACCGCATCGAGCACAAGCGCCCCGAGCATCTGTCCGAGGATCAGCGCCGCGAAAGCAGAGACCACGCCCAGCGTCGGCACCCCCCAGGCGATCGACCAGACAAAGAACGCGCCCAGCAACCCGCCCGCCAGCAAGCCGGGACGGACCGAGGGCAACCGGGCAAAGGCCGCGCCATCGCCCAACGCCAGCGTCACGGCGATCAGCGCTACAAACCCCACGCCGAACGATAACGCCGAGGCCGCAAGCGCCGAATCAACCGCGCGTCCGAGGGCTGCGTTCACCATCCCCTGCACGGCGACGGCGGCACCGGCGGTGGCGACGACGCAAAGCGACAGCAAGACCGTGGGCGACATGGTGCATCCTTTTGACTGGCGGTTGCCCAGCGGGCGGGCGCCCGGTATAGGCCTTGGCAACAACGCCAATCCCCGGGGGAGAAGTCAACCATGTCGAACGCCAAACTGGAAGCCGCCATCGAAGCCGCATGGGATGCGCGTGACAACATTACACCCGACACCAAGGGCGACACCCGCGCGGCCATCGAGCACACGCTGGACGCGCTGGATTCGGGCAAGCTGCGGGTGGCCGAACGTCGTGAGAACGGCGATTGGCACGTCAACCAATGGGCCAAGAAGGCGGTGCTGCTCGGGTTCCGGCTGCATGACATGGAAAAACACTCGGGCGGGCCGCAGGGCGGCGACTGGTGGGACAAGGTCGACAGCAAGTTCGCGGGCTGGAAAAAGAAGGACTGGCAACAGGCCGGGTTTCGCGCCGTTCCCAACTGCATCGTGCGCCGCTCGGCCTATATCGCGCCGGGCGTGGTGCTGATGCCCAGCTTCGTGAACCTCGGCGCCTATGTCGACAGCGGCACGATGGTGGATACCTGGGCCACGGTCGGCAGCTGCGCGCAGATCG
>JAGRMK010000133.1 GCA_020441345.1 Paracoccaceae bacterium | reverse complement strand
CGAGTTCCTTGTCCGAGGTCACGCCAAAGTCCTTCTTCACCATGAAGCCCTGACCGTCGTAATAGTTCACGCCTGTGAAGGTGAAGGCGAGTTCAGTATCGCGCGAGAAGGTCCAGGTGGTGTTGCGGGCCAGGATGTCGATCTCGCCCGAAGCCAGCGCGGTGAAGCGGGTCTGACCGGTGGTCGAAACAAAGTTGACCGCCATCGGGTCGCCCAGCACGGCTGCGGCGACGGCACGGCAGACGGCGACGTCAAAGCCCTGCCAAGTGCCGTTGGCATCAGGTGCCGAGAAACCGTTGACGCCGGTCGAGACACCACAGTTCAGGGTGCCGCGCGCTTGGACGTCCTCAAGCGTGGTCGCCGCTGCGATGCCACCAGCCAGCGCGGTCGCAGCGAGGGTTCCCAAGAATACCGTTGATTTCATTTTTACCTCTTCCTGTTACGCCGCTTTTGATGCGGCCTTTCCCCCTTCCGGGGACCGTTGCATTCGGAAAACTCCGAAAAATCATTGCCTAAGCAACAAACCGCATCATCATCGATGCTGCGTAGGCAAATTTGTGCCGATTAGACCCGGGCGTCAAGTCCATCCTTCCTGACCATCGGGTGACGCAGGGGGAACGGGGGGGCGAGGCCACAATGAGAATTGAAAAAAGGCGATTGTCCTGCAATCAGGCACAAGAACGGTAAAAAAGCACTGCGTTCAAAAACGACTCGCGGCGCCGGTTGGCGAGAGTCAGCGCTTCGTCATCCTCGCCCCATTGCTCGATCTGCCAGAGTTCATCGATTCGCGACGCATCCCAAAGGGTGTCGGGCGGTGCCACACCCTCTGTTGCCGCAAGCGCAATGACCAGCGACCCCGACATCGCCACAAGATCATGAAACGCGGTCAACTGGAACGGCGTGAACCTGGCGACATGCTGGCCGAGACGGGCCACGGTTTCGGCCGGTTGCTCGGTTGGCATGACCCCTGTGGTCACGGTCCAGCGCACATCGAACCGGTTTGCCGCCCAGTCCAGCAGCGGATCCCAGGCCGCCGCTTGCCGCGCCACCAATTCGACCGGTGCCGAAGCCCGATAGCACAGCAGGTCGGTCTCGCCATAGGCGGTCAGCAGCGCCGCGACCTCGTCGAACTGCACACGCACCTTGTCCAACGCGGCATTCGCGGCGCGGGTCGCGGGCATCGTTTCGGGGTCGATCTTTTCGCCCTGCGCCTCCCATTCCGCCGCGATCAGGTCGGCAAAGGCGCGGGTCGGTGCGATCAGGGGTGCCTTGGCCGGGGTCTTGATCTGACGCCCGTCCAGCCGCACGGTAAAAGCGTCATCCACCGGCACGACATCGACCGTTTTCCAGAACCTCTTGCGCGTGCCAAAGCTCATGCCTGCCCCCAGATCCCGTTGATCGCGCCCGCCAGCGCGCCGAAACTGTCAATCACCATCCCGGCATTGGACAGGGCCGAAACCGGGTGATAGCCCCAACTGACGCCGATGCAATGCACGCCGGCCGCGCGGCCCATCTCCATGTCGAAACTGGTATCGCCGATGATCACGGTATCCTGTGGATCGGTGCCTGCCTCGCGCATCGCGGCCATCAGCATCGCCGGGTGCGGTTTGGACGGATGGTCATCGGCAACCTGGGTGGTCACGAAGAACCCGGCCAGATCATGTGCCGCCAGCATATGCCGCAACCCGCGCCGCGACTTTCCGGTCGCGACACCCAAAAGCACCTCCTCGCGCGACGCCAACCCTTCCAGCGCCGCACGCGCACCGGGAAAGAGCGGCGACGGCGCCAGCGTGCTCACCTTGTTGAAACTGGATTTGTAGGCCTCGACCAGCGCCGCATTGTCGCCTTCGGGCGCCAGGCGCGCCATCGCCTGCGGCAGAGACAGGCCGACAATGCCGAGGATCTCGGCACTCGGCGGGCAGGTCAAGCCGCAGGTTGAAAAGGCGTGCTGCATGGCCCCGACGATATGCGCCTGACTATCGACCAGGGTGCCGTCGACATCGAACACCACCAGCTTCATGCGTCATCCTCGAACGGATCCGCTGGCACGTCGTTCTCGTTCCAGCCAAGCGTCTTCCAGCTGCGCGCCATGTGCTCGGGGAGCGGCGCGGTCAGGGTGATCTCCTTGCCGGTAACCGGATGGGTAAAGCGGATCGAGCGCGCATGCAGATGCAGCTTGCGGCTGATGTCGCCACCCAGTTGCGCACCCCAGCCATCGCCCAGGTTCTCTTGCCCCGAGCCGCCGTATTTGCCGTCGCCGATGATCGGGTGTCCGATCTCGGCCATATGTGCGCGCAACTGATGCGTGCGCCCGGTGATCGGCACCAACGCCACCCAGGCGGCGCGGCTACCCAGCCGCTCGAGCACCGCGAAATCGGTGGTGGCGCGCTTTGCGCCCTCGGTCGCCTCGACCTCGGCCGGCAGGATGCAGCGCATCTTTTCGTTGCCGTATCCGCCCGATTTCACCAAGCCATAGCGGATCGTGCCCATCTGTGGATGCGGCACCCCGGCAACAATCGCCCAGTAGATCTTGCGCGTGGTCCGATTGCGAAACGCTTCGCCAAGCCGCCGAGCGACCCGGGGCGTGCGCGCCAGCAGCAGGATCCCCGAGGTATCCTTGTCCAGCCGGTGAACCAGAACAGGACGCTCCTTGTAGCCGAACATCAAGGCTTCGGTCAGCCCGTCGACATGCCGGTCGCCCTGCCCCGATCCCCCTTGCGACGGCAGGCCCGGCGGCTTGTTGAGCGCGATGATGTGGTCGTCCTGCCACAGGATCGCGTCCTCGATCATCTTCACGTCGTCCTTGGGGATCTTCGGCGCCTGATAGCGTTCGGGCACCGGAGCCGCGGTTTCAGGTAATGGCGGAACGCGCACTGTCTGCCCCGCCACAACCCGGTCCGAGGCCTTCACCCGTTTGCCATCCAGCCGCAGGTCTCCCTTGCGGCAGAATTTCTCCACCATGCCCTGAGTCACTTGCGGAAACCGGCGCTTGAGCCAGCGGTCCAGCCGCTGATCGGCTTCTTCCGCCGGAATCGTGATCTGTTGAACGCCACTCATGCGACGATGCTCCGTGCAACGGCCAGCCCCGCCACGATGGCCGCCAGCGACAAGAGAACCGACGCCAGCACATAGCCGCCCGCCAGCCCGTGTTGGCCGCGCTCCCAAAGGGTCAGCGCGTCCAGGGAAAAGGCCGAAAAGGTGGTGAACCCTCCCAACAGCCCGGTCATCAGAAAGGGCGCGAACCGGTTCGCACTCAGATGCGCCAGAACAACCACGATCACCCCCATCAGGAATGCGCCGATCACATTGACCGCCAGCGTCCCCCATGGAAATCCCGGCCCCATCAGGCGCATGGTGGCGACCCCGGTCAAATACCGGCCCGAGGCCCCTAAAGCCCCGCCAAGCGCCACCTGAAACAATGTTCCCATCATGCGCGTGCCTTGAACCGGGGCCGTCACAAAGTCAACCCGCGCCTCCTGAACCGGGCCCGCCCCCCCCTTGCCGCTTGCCACGCAGCTTCGCGAAATACTCGACGCGCTTTTTCAACTCGCGCTCGAACCCGCGTTCAGGCGGCGAATAAAGCACCGGTCGCTTCACCCCGTCGGGAAAATAGTTCTGTCCCGAAAAGCCGTCCTCTGCATCGTGGTCATAGGCATAGCCCGCGCCATAGCCCTGATCCTTCATCATCCGTGTCGGCGCGTTCAGGATATGCGCCGGCGGCATCTCTGACCCCGTCTTCTTCGCCAGCGCCCGCGCGCCCTTGTAGGCGACATAAACCGCGTTCGATTTGGGCGCGAGCGCCAGGTAAACAACAGCCTGTGCCAGCGCCAGCTCCCCCTCGGGGCTGCCCAGTCGCTCATAGGTCTGCCAAGCCTCCAGGCACTGCGCCTGCGCCTGCGGGTCGGCCAGGCCGATATCCTCGACCGCCATACGCGTCAGACGGCGCGCCAGAAACCTGGGGTCTTCACCCCCTTCCAGCATCCGTGCGAACCAATAGAGCGCCGCGTCCGGGTCCGACCCCCGCACCGATTTGTGCAAGGCCGAAATCAGGTTGTAATGCTCGTCACCCGATTTGTCGTATTTCGCCGCGCGCCGCATCAACCGCTTGGCAAGGGCGTCACGGTCCAGAGGCCCCTTGACCGCCCAGGCCATCACCTGCTCGATCAGGTTCAACAGCGCGCGCCCGTCGCCATCGGCCATTTCCAGCAAAGCCTCGCGCGCCTCGCCGGTCAGCGGCAGCGCGCGATCCAGCGCGCGCTCGCCCCGCTGTGCCAGCTTTTCCAGATCGACCAGCGTCAACCGCTTGAGCACGATCACCTGTGACCGGCTCATCAAGGCCGCGTTCAATTCGAACGACGGGTTCTCGGTAGTCGCCCCCACAAGCAGGATTGTGCCATCCTCCATATGCGGCAGAAATCCGTCCTGCTGAGCCTTGTTGAACCGGTGAATCTCATCGACGAACAACAGCGTTCCCTGCCCCGTCGTGCGCCGCAACCGCGCGGCCTCGAATACGCGGCGCAACTCCTGCACACCCGTGAAGATCGCACTGATCTGCACGAAATGCAGATCCGTCGCTTGCGCCAGCAAACGTGCGATGGTGGTCTTGCCCACACCCGGCGGCCCCCAGAGGATCAGCGACGACAGGGCACCAGCCCCCAACATCGCCCCCAGCGGCCCCTCGGGGTTCAGCACGGCCTCCTGCCCGATTACATCGCTCAGCGCACGCGGTCGCAGCCGGTCAGCCAAGGGGCGTGGCGCATCGGCAACAGGCGCTACAGGATCCGAGTCGAACAGGTCAGCCATGGCCCCAGACTACGCGCCACGGTTCGCATGCGCCACGCGAAATACCGTCCAGCTCTTTACTCCGCAAATATCCCGGAGGGAGGCCGCAGGCCGTGGGAGGCAGAGCCTCCCGCCGGGCCGACGGGGCTCGATGCCCCGGAGGCCCGGCCTCTTCACCCCGCCGCTTCCGCCCGTGCATGTCCCGCTCACAGTCGGAACCGAAGCAGGCTGCGTTGCCCTTCGCGCAGAATCTCGACTTCCCAATACCGCGACGGATCGCGCAAGGCACGCGACAGATCCTCTGTGCTGCGCAACGTTTGGCGGTTTACCCGCAGCAACAGATCCCCGGTGCGCAGCCCTGCCCGTGCGGCGATATCCTGCGCTGCAACCACCAGGACGCCTGACGCGCTTGGGTCCAGGTTGTTCTCGGCGATCACCGCCGGGTTGATGGTTTCCGCAACCAGCCCGCGCAAGGCCACGGCATTGACAGTCAGACGGTTGCGCGCCGGCGACTCGGGCGGGGCAACCAGATCCAGACTGGCCTCGCCCCGCGTTTGGCCGCGCATGTATTGCAATTCGGCGGTGCCGCCAATGCCCTGCGCGGCCAGCCGGAACATCATCTCCTGAGGCGAATTCACCGGCTCATCTTCGACCGAAAGGATCACGTCGCCGGTCCGCAGCCCGGCCGTTTGCAGCGGGCTCATCGGGTGCATGTCGGTGATCACCACGCCCTGTGGCAGGCTCAGACCAAAGGCTTCGGCCAAAGGCGCATCGACCGCCTGACCCGACACCCCGATCCACGGGCGTTGAAAGCGCGCGCGCCCACCTCGGGCCTGTTCCAGGATCTGCGCGACCAGGTTGGCCGGAATCGCGAACCCGATGCCATTCGATCCGCCCGATCGAGTCAGGATCGCAGTATTGATGCCCACCAGCTGGCCCGCCATGTCGACCAGTGCCCCGCCCGAATTGCCGGGGTTGATGGCGGCATCGGTCTGGATGAAATACCCGCGCCCGGATCCCACTGCCAACCCCGACCGGGCAAGCGCCGAAACGATCCCGCTGCTGACCGTCTGACCAACGCCAAAGGGATTGCCGATCGCCAGCACCAGATCGCCGACCTCGACCGCATCGGAATTGGCCAGAGGCAGAACAGGCAACCCCTCGGCCCCGCGCAACCGCAACACAGCGAGATCGCTTTCCTGATCCGACAGGATCAGGTCGGCGGCGAATTCTCGCCGGTCATCCAACACGACGCGAATATCGTCGGCTCCCCCCACCACGTGATAATTGGAGACCACAATCCCCTCGGAGGACACGATGACCCCTGACCCAAGCGCGTTCTGCACCCGGGGAACGCGGCGATCCTGTTCATTGAACAACTGCCCGAACAGCGGATCGTTGTAGAACGGATTGACCCGCGCCTCGATCACCCGGCGGGCGTAGATCGATACCACGGCGGGCGTCGCCTGCCGGACCACCGGTGCGAAGGACAGCGCAATCTGCGCGCGGTCCTGCGGAACGACTTGCCGATCCCCGGCACTCAACTGCGGCGTGGAAAGGGATTGCGCGGCGACCGGTGGCGACTGCATCTCGAAGACGCCGACCGCGACAGCGACCGCCGCACCTACCGTGGCAAGCCAACCGATGATCCGCATAGCCCATTCCTTCTTACCGCTGCATGCGGGAAATATGACTCCTGAGCGGCGGCTGTGCAACGCATGTCACGAACATGCGAAGGCCCGCGTCCTTGCGGGCGCGGGCCTTGTCTTGCGAACCTGGGTTCAGATCATTCCTCGCCGTCGTCGGCGGCTTCCTCGCGGGCGCGGTCGGCGGCGCCCTTGGCGCTCAGGTCACGCTCGACAAATTCGATGATCGCCATCGGCGCCATGTC
>JAGRMK010000132.1:581-4412 GCA_020441345.1 Paracoccaceae bacterium | reverse complement strand
TCAGCCAGACCGGCTTGCGGGCGTAATACCCGGCCACATGCTCGCGCCGGATCAACGGAATGACCTCGCCAAAGCGCTTGCGGTGGCGGTCGATCAGCCGGTTGCGGTGGGTGTCCTCTTCGCGCGCCATATCGTCGAATACCGCCGCCGAAGCCGGGTATTCGCCGCGCAGACGCTCGGCATAGCTGCGGTAAATGCGCGCGTCGTCTTCCTCGGAAGAGATCGCGAGCGCAAGGATTTCCTGTTCCGAAAGATCGCGGAAACGGCGGCGGTTTCCATAGCCGGGGATCATCGTGCACCTCTTTGATTTGCAGGCATTCTAAGCCGTGACCCGGCGGGTGCAAGGGGCCGGGCGGTCGCAGGGCAAGCACCCGTCCGCGCCGCTGCCGCCACCCTCGAATTTTTTGAGTATTTAAGGCAAGATGAAGCAGCAGCGTGACCTCAGGGGCAATTCGTGCGTGTCAGGCAGCGCGTTTGCGCGGCATCCCGACGGCTCGGACAGGCAGGATCACGCGGGTCTGACACCGTCGTGTCTTGTGCCCAGGCAAGGAAGCCAGCCGCACGTGATCGGATGTGAGCCCGCGCCGGTTGCGCACAGATGATTCCTTGTCTGCCAGGGGCAATCGGTGCTTAGATCAGACATGAAGGCGCAAGCGCCGTGTCATTCGGCGTCCGCGCATCAGGACCAGGAGGAACCGGCATGGACAGGAACAGGATTGCGCGAACGCTGGGGGCGCTCGGACTCGTCGCGGCCTTGGCCGTCGCCCAGAAACCGGTGCAGGCGCAAACCCCGGTCAAGTGGCGGCTCGTCGGGCAGTTGGAACTGCCGCAAGGCGAACGGGTTGGGCCGTTGACGGTTTCCCCGTTCGGCGAGCTTGTCGCTGGAACCGCCTGGGACGGGGAAACGCGGTTTACCGGCCGCATCTGGAGCCTGAACGACGGCTTGCAGGTTTCCGCGCTCGAAGAGTCTTTTCAGGCCTTGCTGGAAATCGATTTCGGCCAGTCCCTCTGGGATCCGATCACCATGGCGGCGCCAGTTTACGCGCATGGACGACGCGAATTCCGCACCTGGTCGATTGCCGATGGCGCCCTCACCCGCACCGTGACCTTTGACGGCGACGTGTTGGCCAATGACGTGCTCTACGACCCCTTCCGGGCCGGGTTCATCGTCTCGCAGGACTTCGGCAGCCTGCTGGTTTTCAGCGACGCAGGAGAGCCGATTTCGAGCATCGAGGTCGATCCGATGCGCCCGCACCGGGGGCTGCAGCTGTCGAACGACGGAGCGCTTTTGGTGGTGAACTCCGCGTCCTTCACCCTGACCGCACCGATGAGCGGCCTGCCCTATCGCTGCGCGGATGTTCTATGCGCCGAGGCCTATCATGACGTGCCAGGCTCGTATGGCCCCTACGAGGCCTTGCTGGCCTTCGACCCGCAGGGCCTGCGCGTAGCCACGCTACCCGAGGTGGACCCCGAGCGCGCAGGGCTGCAGAATGGCCCATTCCGGGCCGTCTCCGAACCGACCATCAGGGTCTGGACCGATGTCCGCGCCTGGGTCAGCGAAGCCCGCCCCGAGGTGGAACTCTCCGGGTTTCGCAGTCCGCCGGTCTGGGGGCAGTTTGCCGCCGACGGCATGCAACTGCTGACGCTGGAAGACGCCGGACATCTGGCGATCTGGGACATGACGCAGGGCGCGCGTGTTTTTCAACTGGACGCCGCCGACGGGGATGGGATCGTGGCCGCGCGGTTCATCCCCAACAGCACGACGCTGTTCGTAAGCTGGGCCTCGGGCGTGTCGCGCATCGTGGACACAGAGCGGGGTGCGACGATCCAGACCCTGCCGCAGCCCAGCGCGGATGCCGTCGTCTCGCCCGATGGGCGAACGCTGATCACCTATTCGGTGGGCGAGGCCCCGGCCCGGATCTGGCGGAGGCGCTGACGCCGGCGTTCAGATGTTGTCCGGCTGTGGCATGCCCAGCACGTGATATCCCGAGTCGACCATGAGGATGTCGCCCGTCGTGCAGGCGCCGTACTCCGACGCGAGGAACACGGCGGCGCCCCCCACGGCTTCCAGCGTTGCGTTATGCCCCAGCGGGGCGTTGGCTTCGGTGTGGCGATAGGTCTTGCGCGCGCCGCCAATCGCCGCGCCTGCGAGAGTTTTCATCGGCCCCGGCGAGATCGCGTTGACGCGGATCGCCTGCGGGCCAAGGTCATTGGCCAGATAGCGCACCGAGGCCTCCAGCGCCGCCTTGGCAACACCCATCACGTTGTAGAACGGCGTCACCCGGTTCGACCCGCCATAGGTCAGGGTGATCAACGACCCGCCGTTCGGCATCAGTTCCGCCGCGCGGCGCGATACGTCGATGAAGGAATAGCAGGAAATATCCAGCGAGTTCTTGAAGTTGGCGCGGCTTGTATTGGTGAATCGACCGGTCAGCTCGGTCTTGTCGGAATAGGCAATCGCATGGACCAGGAAATCGATGGTCCCCCAGCGATCGCGCAGCGCGGCAAAGGCCGCGTCCAGGCTGTCGTCCGAGGTCACATCGACATCGACCAGGAAATCCGACCCGACCGAGGCCGCAAGCGGTTCGACGCGCTTGCCGAACGCATCACCCTGATAGGAAAACGCCAGTTCCGCGCCTTCCCCGGCCAGCGCCTTGGCAATGCCCCACGCAATCGAGCGCTCGTTCGCGACGCCCATCACCAGCCCGCGCTTGCCCTTCATCAGATCGGCCATGGCCAAACCCCTTATTGGTCGAATTTCGACATCACCAGCGTGGCATTGGTGCCGCCAAAGCCAAAGCTGTTGGACAGCACGCTGTCATGCTCCACGTTCTCACGCAACTCGGTGCAGATCTCGTCGGGGTGAATCTCGGGGTCCAGCGTGGTGATATTGATCGAGGGCGCGATAAATTTGCCCTGCATCATCAACAGCGAATAGATCGCCTCATGCACGCCGGTCGCGCCAAGCGAATGCCCGGTCATCGACTTGGTCGAGGCAATGGGCGGCGTCGTGCCCTCGCCAAAGACGCGCCGCACGGCCTTGACCTCGGTCACGTCGCCTGCGGGGGTCGAGGTGCCGTGAGCGTTGATATAGGTGATCTTGCGGCCCTCTGGCAGGGTGCTGACCGCAAGGCGCATCGACCGCTCACCGCCCTCGCCCGACGGCGCGACCATGTCGTGCCCGTCCGAGGTCGCGCCATAGCCGGTGACTTCGGCATAGATCTTGGCGCCGCGCGCCAGCGCGTGGTTCAGTTCTTCCAGCACCACGACCCCGCCGCCGCCAGCAATCACGAACCCGTCTCGCGACGCGTCGAAGGTCCGCGAGGCGGTCTCGGGTGTGTCGTTGTATTTCGACGACATGGCACCCATCGCGTCAAAGAGGCAAGACAGCGTCCAGTCCAGTTCCTCGCCACCGCCCGCAAACACGATGTCCTGCTTGCCCATCTGGATCAACTCGGTGCCGTTGCCGATGCAATGCGCCGAAGTCGAGCAGGCCGAGGTGATCGAATAGTTCACGCCCTTGATCTTGAACGGTGTCGCCAGACAGGCCGAGTTGGTGGACGACATGCAGCGCGTGACCATGAACGGACCCATGCGCTTGGGCGCGCCCTTCTCGATGACGATCTGGTGCGCCTGGAAGAAATTCGAGGTCGATGGCCCGCCAGAGCCCATGATCAACCCGGTGCGCTCGTTCGAGATGTCGCTGTCCTCCAGCCCCGAATCCGCGATCGCCTGCTGCATCGACAGAAAATTATACGCCGCGCCGGGCCCCATGAAGCGCAGGTCGCGCTTGTCGATATGTGCCGCCAGGTCGATCTGCGGCATGCCGTG
>JAGRMK010000132.1:0-433 GCA_020441345.1 Paracoccaceae bacterium | reverse complement strand
GCTCCCTGTTTTCCTAGCGTTGGGTGTTTACCTACCCCTCGGCAAAAAGGCTACCGGATATTTGCGGCCCTGCCCATGCCTTGATGCGGCAAACGCGCACCCTGATCTCCCGCGCAAGACGGGCGCGGGACGAATACGGTCGGGTTCACAATGCCTCACCGCCGAAACCGATAGCGATCCCGCGCCTCCGGCCGCTCCCCCCAAGAGAAGACAGGAAGACCATGGACAATCGCATCGCAGCGGCCCGCCCGGCGGCCCCATGAAGAAAGACCGGGATTGGACACCCGGGTCTGCTTGTGGTGTTACCTTCAAAATAACACTGACACCTGCAGTTTGACACCGGAAGTAGTCGGGGGTCCGCAGGTTATCCGCGACCGGCTTGGATTTTCCGCTGATGGTGGCGCTTCCACCATTGGTGGATTGCTGAGCGGCA
>JAGRMK010000131.1 GCA_020441345.1 Paracoccaceae bacterium | reverse complement strand
CATCTCGTTCTCTTCCGCTCGACCTTGCGCCGCGATGGCGCGATCTATGACGCCCTGGCAGAGTATCCTCTGACCGGCTGAACCCTTGCGCGCGCCCGCCGCACTGACATAGTCTGCCCCCAACAAGGAGACCCCGATGCATTGCGTTTTCGTCCAGTTCCGCTGCACCCCAGGCAAGACCTATGAGGTCGCCACCGAGATCTATGACCGCGAGATCGTGTCCGAACTCTTCTCGACCTCGGGCGATTGGGATCTGATCGCCAAGGTCTATGTCCCCGATGGCGCCGATGTCGGCCATTACCTGAGCGAGAACCTGTTTGACGTGCCACATATCTCGCGCACGCTGACCACCATGACCTTCAAGGCGTTCTAGAATGGCCGGATCGGGCACGGGCGTCATTGTCATCACCGGGGCCAGCGCCGGGATCGGCCGGGCCACCGCCGAACGGTTCCTGGCCGAGGGGTGGTCCGTCGCCTTGCTGGCGCGCGGCGCGGAAAAGCTGGCTGCCGTGGCGAATGATCATGCCGATGCGCTGGCACTGCCCTGCGACGTTACAGACGCGGCGCAGGTGGATGCGGCTTTCGCCGCCGCCGTCGCCCGGTTCGGCCGGATCGACGTGCTGTTCAACAACGCGGGCATGATGCTGCCCGGCCAGTTGATCGACGAACTGAGTGTCGCGGACTGGCGCGCGATGGTCGATGTCAACCTGACCGGCATGTTTCTGTGCGCGCGCGCCGCCTTCCGCCAGATGCGCGCTCAGAAGTCGCAGGGTGGGCGAATCATCAACAACGGCTCGGTCTCGGCCCATGCGCCGCGCCCGGGCTCGGTCGCCTATACCAGCACCAAACACGCGATCACCGGCCTGACAAAGACGCTGGCCCTCGACGGTCGCCCGTTCGGCATTGCCTGCGGCCAGATCGATATCGGCAACGCGCGCACCGAACTTGCCGCGCGCATCGCTCAGGGCGTGCCACAAGCCGATGGATCGATCAGACCCGAACCGATGATGGACGTGGCCGAGGTCGCCGGCGCGGTGCTGCACATGGCCAGCCAACCGCCGGGCACCAACATTCCCTTCCTGTCGATCATGGCCACAAACATGCCCTGGCTCGGCCGGGGTTGACGCCCCCCTCCTCATCTGTCCGAAAATATCCCGGGGGGCGCCGCAGGCGCGGGGGCAGAGCCCCCAAAACCCACACTCATTGTTCGCGTCAGGCGCTTCGGATGAACCGGAACAGCGCCGATGCACCCCATCCTGCGATCAGCGCGATGGCAAGGGCCAGCAGCCCGTAGAGGAATGGCTGGTCATAAGCCATCTGATGCAGCCACCGCTCCAGCCCGTCCTTTCGCACGAAGATCGCGGTGCGGAACTGGTGCACGACATTCCCGTCGCGCACCAGATACATCCGTGTGGTATAGGCGCCCTCGGTGAGGTTGGCGGGCAGTTGCACATTGGCGCGAAACAGGATCTCGCGATCCAGGTGCACGAAACGATCTAGCGTCAGGTACTGTTCGGCGCGTTCGCGGATCCGCAACAGCGCCTCGGAAAACACCGACGGGTCGGCCACCACGCCGATGCTTTGATCGGGTCGAATCGCCTGGCGGGCCGAGATACGGAACTCGGCGTCGGTTTCCGGGCTGATGATCTGGTGCAGCGGGGCGGTCGTCGCCACCGCGTAGAACGACGGCACCGACGCCAGGGTCACGCTGTCCACGTTCACCCAGATCCCCGCGCGCCGGTCCTTGCGCCAGATGGCAACCGGTTCCCGCGGTCCCTCGATGACCAGCACCACGTCGAAATGCGCCGGATCGGTCGCATCCGCAGCCAGTGCTTCGGTCGGGTCACGCCGGATCGCGCCGAAGATCAGGATCTCCGATCCAGAAAAATTCGCGGTCAACGCCACGCGGTTCTGGCTAAGCGCGCCGACGATCTCGTTGGCGGCGGCGGGCAAGGCAGCCAGGACCAACAGAAGGAAGACCAGCGCCCGCATCAATGCTGCCCCGGAATGCGAACCGAATAGAGCTCTGCCGGGCGGATCAGCAGGTCGAGACCGACCTTGATACAGACCGCAATGACCAACAGCGCCAGCAGGATGCGCAGCTGCTCTGCCTTCAGCTTCAGTCCGATCTGCGTGCCGAACTGCGCCCCCAGAACGCCGCCGATGATCAGGAAGAACGCCAGCATCACATCGACCGAATGGCTGGTCACGGCATGCGCGACGGTGGTGTAAGCGGTCACGAAAATGATCTGAAACAACGAGGTGCCGACGACCACCTTGGTTGGCATGCCCAGCAGATAGATCATCGCCGGCACCATGATGAACCCGCCGCCAACCCCCATCACGGCCGACAGAACGCCGACCGCCATGCCGACAAGCATTGGCGGGATCACGCTGATGTAGAGACCCGAAACGCGGAATTTCATCTTCAGCGGCAGGGCATGCACCCAGTTGTGCTTGTGCAGCTTGCGCCGCGCGGCCCCCGGTTTCGACGACCTGTACCAGCTGCGCACGCTCTCTTGCAGCATCAAGGTGCCGATCACGCCCAGAAACAGCACATAGGCCAGTTGCACGAACAGATCGACCTGGCCGAGCCGGCTAAGCAGACGAAACAGCCAGATCCCGCCGCTCGACCCGATCAATCCGCCGATCAACAGCACGGTGCCCATCTTCAGGTCCACGGTCTTGCGCCGCAGATGCGCCAGAACGCCCGAAATCGACGAGGCGACAACCTGGTTGGCGCCGGTCGCCACGGCCACCGCCGGCGGAATGCCGATGAAAAACAGCAGCGGCGTAATCAGGAATCCGCCGCCAACTCCGAACATGCCCGACAACATGCCAACGCCTGCGCCGACACCCAGCAGAGTCAGCGCATTCGTGGAGATTTCTGCAATGGGCAGGTAGATCAACATGATTTTCAATAGGACATAGCTGCCGCGTTTCACAGGGGCTTTGTGAAGGGAAATCGCAATCGTGTCCTGTCGGCTACGTTGTATTGCATCGCGGCGTCGTTCCGTCGCTTCAACCCAGTGGCTTGCGCAGCACCAGCGCCGCGATCTCTTGCCCGTCGGGCCCCTTGTAGTATCCCGGGCGGCGCCCGGCCGCGGCAAAGCCGCAGGCATCATAAAGCGCGCGCGCCGCAAGGTTTGTTTCGGCCACTTCGAGAAACAGTGTTTCAATGTGCCGGTCTGCCGCGAGTTCCGTCATCCGGTCGATCAGCGCACGCGCGATGCCCTGCCGGCGGTGGTCGGGATCGACGGCAAGGGTCAGAAGTTCGGCTTCGTCCAGGACCTGCCGCGTCACGGCAAAGCCGCGGGCGTGCGGATCGCAGAGCAAGGTGATCTGGGGGTCGGCAAGCAATTCGGCGAAGCTGGCTTCGCTCCAGGGTGGAGGCGTCAGAAAACAGCGTGCGTGAAGCCCTGCCAGATCCGCGGGGGTCATTCGATCAGCGCCGGCGGTGCATCCGACGGGGGGGCGGCGTCGGCGTCGCGCAGATAGAGCGGCGCGGGGCGCGGCTGCACGGTGCCGATGCGCGACGCGGCAAGCCGTGCGATGGCAACGGCCAGGGCATGCGCGGGGGGGGTCAGTCCGTGGCCCTCGCCAATGGCCGGCCGGGGGGGCGTATCGTGCAGCTCGGGCGCTGCACCAGGGGTCTGTACCCAGACCTGATCGCGCAGGGCGGGCACCACGACCGGCAGATCGGGACCGTCCAGCGCCAAGGCCTCGAACCGGGTGACACCAATTGCCGGGATGCCGAGGCCCAACGCAAGACCGCGCGCGGCGGACACGGATATACGGATGCCGGTGAAATTCCCGGGCCCGATGCCGACCCCCAGCGCGGCAAGGTCGGTCCATGTCACTGCCGCGTCCTGCAAGACTGTGTTCAGCAGGGGCACAAGGGCCTCGCCCTGGCCGCGTGGCATGGCGACGAACCGTTGCGCCATCACGGTGTCGGCGCGCGTCAGCGCCGCGCAGCACCACCCGCCCGAGGTGTCAAACCCGAGGGTAATATCCGATCGCGTGCCCATCTGTCACACCGTGGGGGTGGTGCCGGGGGCCGCGTGCCCCGCCGCCTCGGGCGCAGGGTCAGACGGCAACGGGCCGTACCTCGGTCACTTCGGGGATGTAATGGCGCAGCAGATTTTCGATGCCCATTTTCAGCGTCATTGTCGATGACGGGCAACCCGCGCAGGCGCCTTTCATGTGCAGGTAGACGACGCCACGATCAAATCCGTGGAACGTGATGTCGCCGCCATCCTGCGCCACGGCGGGGCGCACCCGGGTGTCCAGAAGCTCTTTGATCTGCTCGACGATCACGCTGTCGGGCCCGTCCTGCGTGGCGTGCGCGTCTTGCGCCGCGCCTTCGATCGCTGGGCGGCCGGACTGGAAATGCTCCAGCACCGCGCCCAGGATCGAGGGTTTCACATGCGCCCAATCGACGCCCTCGGCCTTGGTGACGGTGATGAAATCTGCACCGAGAAAGACGCCGGTTACGCCCTCGACCGCGAAGATGGCGCGAGCCAGGGGCGAGGGGGCCGCAGCCTCGATATCAGGAAAATCCGCAGCACCCTGGCCCAGGACATCCTGCCCGGGCAGAAATTTCAGGGTCGCGGGGTTGGGCGTGGACTCGGTCTGGATGAACATGGACTAGCCTCCGTTTCATCGGGATATGCGACCGGCTGACCGGTGAGTCAAGGACGCGACGGGTCGCAGACACCGAGGAGCGCGGCACGGCGCCGGGATAGGGGCATGACGCGCCTATCAAGGGGCGCATGGCCGCCATGCCGCCAGCGGCAGGTATCGCGCGCAAAGGGGGACGCGGCGCGATGGACCGCCGAGATCGAACCGGCGTGACCGAACCGGTGTGACGTTGGCGCGGCGCGGGGTCGGGGGCGGGTTGGGCGCGGCGCGCATCCGATTGCGAACCGGGCAGGCTTCGCGGCGGCGGGGCTGGCCACTGGTGCAACGAGGGGCAATGGCCGAGCTTTTGGCGCTCGCCTTATTCCCGGCCGGGTGCAGGCAAGTCGCTTTCCCCCTTAACGCAGTTCACGCAGTTGCAGGTTCCAACCCGGAGGTTTGATCCTGGCCTTGTGACTGACCGATTTGCGCGCCAGCGCGATGGTTCTGGCATCCAGCGGCTGAGCAAAGCGCAATCCGCAATAGGCGCCCGCCGACCACCGGACCCGTGCTTCGCGCGGTTGCGTGCCGACCCCCAGCCTGAGTCGCAGGGTGTCGCCGATCTGGGGGGCATCGAACCGCGCGAGCCGAACGCCCCACTGGCTGACATTGGTCACGATGCAGGCTTGCACCTGGCCATCGGGGCCGACAACCTCGACCGGGAGGTCGCAAGGAAAGCGATGTTCGCGATAGCGCATCGGCCCCCTGCCTAATGCAAGGTCCACGACCCGAGGATCGCGGAAATGTCGGTCTGGCTGAGGGGTTGGGCGAACATCAACCCGCAGGTGTCGTCGAAATTCCACCGCACCTCGGCCTGAAGGTTGCGGCCCATGGCCTGAATGTCGATCCGTTCGCCAACCTTCAATGCCCGGTCCGGCACGCCCAGCAGCCGCGCGCCACCCGGGCTGAGATTGCCGATCGTCGCATCGAAGACGGCCCCCTGCGTGCGGACCTGAACGAGAACCCGCGAGGGCAGGCGAGAGGCGCGTTGAAGCATGTCAGGGTCCTTGCGTGTCATTGACCGTCAGCTTGGCGCAAACAGGTTTCTCATCGGTAAACACCGGCCCCTTGATGATCGCTTTTTCGCCCCCCACATAAGGATCGAGGCCCACAAGGGACGCACGCCGATGGTCGGGTGTGTCGCGACACGACGGGCGCTTATTGAGGAGAAAACGATGAACCTTGAGAAGTTCACGGAACGGGCCAAAGGGTTCCTGCAGGCCGCCAATACCATCGCCGCGCGCGAAAGCCACCAGCGGCTGACCCCCGAACATCTGTTGAAAGCCCTGATGGATGACGATCAGGGCATGGCCGCCAACCTGATCCGCCGGGCGGGCGGCGCGCCCGACCGCGTGGTGCAAGCCGTCGATCTGGCCGTGGGTAAGCTGCCCAAGGTGACGGGCGACGCCGGGCAGGCCTATACCGATCAAGCGTTGGTCAGGGTGCTGGACGAGGCCGAGAAACTCGCACAGAAGGCGGGCGACAGCTTCGTGCCGGTCGAACGCATGCTGATGGCGCTGGCGATGGTCAAATCCGCCGCCAAGACCGCGTTGGACGCTGGCGCGGTGAACGCGCAGGCGCTGAACACCGCGATCAACGACATCC
>JAGRMK010000001.1 GCA_020441345.1 Paracoccaceae bacterium | reverse complement strand
GCGACGGCGCCTATTGGGGCGGGCTGGGCAAGATGCAGCTGTCCGGGATCGACGCCGATACCATGTCGGGCACCCTGTCCGAGGGGCTGTTCTTCGCCTTCCAGATGACCTTTGCCATCATTACCCCCGCGCTGATCGTTGGCGCCTATGTCGAGCGTGTGGGTTTCGGTTTTGTCATGCTGTTTTCCGCCCTGTGGATGATCGTTGTCTATGCTCCGGTCACGCATTGGATCTGGGGCGGCGGGATGATGGCCGACGGCGGCATTTTCGGTGCCATCGGCACCCGCGATTTCGCCGGTGGCATCGTCGTGCACGAGACCGCCGGTCTGGCCGCGCTGGTCATCGCCTTCGTGCTGGGGCCGCGCCGCAACCGCACCACACCGCCGCATTCGCCGGGGCTGGTGATGATGGGCGCCGCGATGCTCTGGGTTGGCTGGTTCGGATTCAACGGCGGCTCGGCACTGGCGGCGAACGGTCAGGCAGCGATGGCGCTGACAGTGACGCATCTGTCGGCGGCGGCGGCGTCGCTGTCCTGGGTGGCGTGGGAACGCATCAAGTTCGGTCGCGCATCCATGGTCGGCCTGGTCACCGGGACCATCGCGGGGCTTGCCTCGATCACCCCGGCCTCGGGTTTTGTCGGCCCGGTCGAGGCACTGATCATCGGGGCGGTGGCGGGTGTCCTGTGCCAGGAGGCGGTCAATCTGGTGCGCAACACGATGAAGATCGACGACACGCTGGATGTTTTCGCGGTGCATGGCGTTGGCGGGATCTTCGGCACAGTTATGATCGCGGTGCTGGGGCAAGGCAGCTGGGTTGCGCAACTGGGCGCATTGGCGATCGTCGGCGTCTGGACGCTGGTCGCCAGTTACGGGCTGGTCAAGCTGGTGGCGCTGGTCACGCCCCTGCGGGTCGATGCCGAAACCGAGACCAACGGCCTGGATCTGGCGGTGCATGGCGAGCGTGCCTATGAACTGAATTCCTGAGATCTTCGGGCACACAGGGATCGAGCGGGGCGGCACCATGTGCGCGCCCCGTTTCCGTTTCAGCCGTAGAGCTGGTGCGCGCGGCGGTCGAAGGCGCCGACAACGCGGCGCATTGCCTCGTCAAAGAACAGACCGATAGCCTTTTGCAGGATCGCGTTGCGGAACTCGAAATCGACCTCGAACAGGACGCGGCAGCCGTCTCCTTCGGGCTCTATCTGCCAGAACGAGTGAAGATATTTGAACGGCCCGTCCAGATACTCGGTCTCGATCCGCCGCGCTTCGGGCAACAACACCACGCGCGAGCCGAAGCGTTCGCGAAACACCTTGAACGAGATCACCAGATCCGCCTCGAGCACCTCGGCCCCCGCGCCGCGTTCCGGCAGCGGACGCCGCGCCCGGATTCGGGCAGCGGCGGTCCAGGGCAAAAATTCGGGATAGCGCGCAACATCGGCCACCAGATCGTAGATCTGCTGTGGCGTATAAGGCAACACGCGGTTCTCGCTGTGACGGGGCATCCGGCACCTCTGGCAACTCAGCGCATCTTTTCCTAGAGTGGCGCGGCAAACACAACCCCAAGAGATCGGCGCATCATGACCCGAAAGCCTTATGTGATCGACCAGATGATTTCGGCCAAGCGCATCGCCGCGCGGGTCGAGGCCCTGGCCGAAGAAATTACCGAGGCCTTCAAAGGGTCCGAGAAGCTGATCGTCGTGGGGTTGCTGCGTGGCTCGTTCGTGTTCATCGCCGACCTGGTGCGCGAGATCGATCTGCCGGTCGAGGTCGATTTCATGGAAGCATCGAGCTATGGCGACTCGATGCATTCCTCGCGCGAGGTGCGCATCCTCAAGGATCTGCGCGGCGAGATCGGCGGGCGCGATGTGCTGGTGGTCGAGGATATCGTCGACACGGGTTTCACCCTGCATCACGTGAAGAACCTGCTGCTCAGCCGCGAACCCCGCCGGCTCGAGGTCTGCGCGCTGCTCGACAAGCCCAGCCGCCGCGAGGTCGATATCAAGGCCACCTGGACCGGGTTCGAGATCCCCGACGAATTCGTCGTCGGCTATGGCATCGACTACGCGCAGCGCAACCGCAACCTGCCCTATATCGGCAAGGTGCGGTTCACCTGACGCCCCCGCCGCAGCCGCGGCCCCTGTTTTCAACAAGGTGCCGGCCCGGCCCTATCCCGGCTTGCGATGCAGATAGAGCATCGGCATGCCCCGGATCATCACCGGGTCGCCCACCCGGCACCAGCCCGCCTCGGTCGCGCCCTGTCGCACTACCTCTTGCAAAGGCGCCGGATCGCCCCAGGTGGCGTAAAGCTTGAACTCGGTGTTCAGAATCGGCTTGAGCCCCTCGTTCAGGATCGCATCCCAGACGGCGGCGGCGGTGCCCAGTGTATCGGGCTTTCGATAATCGGCGATCGCCACGACCCCGGTGTCGCGCAGCATCGCGCGCGCCGAGGCCAGGTCGCGGCGCACCAGATCATAGGTGTGCCCCGCGTCGATATGCACGAAGCGCGCGGTTCGTGGCGCGACAAAGCGGGTCACGGTTTCGCTGGCCCCACGGACGATGCGCGGCAGGTCGGCGTGGAACGCCAGATAGCAGCGCTCGAACGCGAGCTGGGTCAGGGACTGGCTTAGAAAAAACCGGCGTTCGCCCGGATCTGCGACCTCGGAGGTTGCGATATCCTCGAACAGATCGCAGGCTGTGAACACCTCACCGGGGCGGCGGAAATTGCCGATCAGGATCGCGCTCTTGCCCTTGAACACCCCCAGCTCAACCAGCGCGCCCTCGGGCTCGGTCAGGTTCTGATGCGTCAGAATCCAGGAAAACGCGGCCTGATCGATGGGCATGAACCAGCCCGGAACCTCGTCAAATGTCATGATCTCTCCTGAAACCGGTCCGTGCAACGCCTGGTTGGACGCTAGGGTGCTCCGCGCAACCGGACAAGCAGGAAACGCGCGATTGTCCTCGATCCATCAACAGACACCCGGCATCGTTTCCAGACCAGGGGGTAAATTCACGGGTTTGCCACGGCCTGCACCGTTTTATGCCACATCAACTTGGTGTAAAATCCATGAATTCGACTGTCCGCACGCCCGCGGCCAAACCCCAATGAGGGCCCATGACCGACGACTCCATCGAGATGTTCGACGCCGGCGAAGCCGAGACCGATAGCGATTGGCTGGCGATCCTGGCCGAGATCGGCGACGAGGCGGGCTATATGGAATCGCTGGGCGCCACGCATTCGGCGTTCTTTTCCGATATGGGGCCGGTGCTGCTGGTTACGTTCGAAACCCTGTCGGGGATTCGCGGAGCGGGGGGCGGACAGATGCCGCTGGGCTATCAGATCGCCGCGCCGCGCGGCTGGTCCTCGCTAACCCTCATCGCGCATGAAGACAGCTGGTTCCGCGACCGCGCCGTCTTCGGCTTTTTCGACCGGCTGATCGACGACGCGTTCTTCGAGGATTTCGACAAGGTCGTGTTCTATGGCGCCGGGATGGGCGGCTATGGCGCAACCGCGTTTTCGGTGGCCGCGCCGGGCTGCACGGTGCTGGCTCTGGCCCCGCAGGCGACGCTGGACACCGAGCTTGCCGATTGGGACCGCCGTTTCATGTCTGCGCGGCGGCTGGATTTCACCGACCGTTTCGGCTTCGCACCCGACATGATCGACGGCTGCGACCGCGTGTTCCTGGTCTATGACCCGATCCAGCAGGTCGATGCGGTGCATGCGGCGATGTTCCGGGGTGCCCATGTTACCAAGCTGCGCGCCCGGCATATTGGCCGCGATCCCCAGGCCGAACTGGCACGGATCGGGGCTTTGCGCCCGCTGATCGACGCGGCCTGTCTGGGCACGCTGGAACCGGGCACCTTTTACCGCCTGTGGCGCGCGCGACGGACACATGCGCAATACCTCGGGCGGTTGGCAGGCCGGGTGCAAAGCCAGAACCGGCCGAAACGGCTGGTGCAGGTTCTGCGCGCCGCCGTGGCGCAGGTCGATCATCCGCAATTGCGCCGTGCCCTGACCCGCGCCGAGGCCGCCCTGCCCCGTCCCGACCCGCGACCGGCCGCAACCGCGACCAGCGAACCGGCCGAGGAACCGCTCCGCTGACCCGCGCACAGAGCCCCCTTCACAGGCGCCCGGCGGCGCGGTAAGGGAAGCCATGACGCGCTCCCTGACCCTGACCCGCCCCGACGATTTCCACCTGCACCTGCGCGATGGCGCGATGCTGGCCGGGATCGCCCCCGAAACCGCCCGCGATTTCGCCCGGGCGATCATCATGCCGAACCTCGTGCCCCCGGTGGTCACCGGCGCCCAGGCCGAGGCCTATCGCCAGCGCATTCTCGCCGCCCTGCCGGACAGTGACTTTGTCCCGCTGATGACCCTCTATCTGACCGAGGCGACCGATCCCGCCGACCTGGTCGCCGCGCACCGGGCCGGGATCATCACCGCCGTCAAACTCTATCCCGCCGGGGCGACGACCAACTCGGCCTCGGGCGTGCGCGACTTCGACAAGACCCGCCCGGTGTTCGAGGCGATGGCCGAGGCCGGTATCCCGCTTTGCGTGCATGGTGAGGTGACCGATGCCGAAATCGACATCTTCGACCGCGAGTCGGTGTTTATCGATCGGGTGCTTGACCCGATCCGCGGCGCGACTCCCGGTCTGCGGGTGATCATGGAACATGTGACGACCCGCGACGCGGTGGACTATGTGCGCAGCGCCGATGCGGATCTCGCGGCGACGATCACCACCCACCACCTGATCATCAACCGCAACCATATTCTCGTCGGCGGGATCAAACCGCATTACTACTGCCTGCCCGTCGCCAAGCGCGAAGAGCATCGCCTGGCGCTGCTCGAAGCCGCAACCTCGGGCGATGCGCGGTTCTTTCTGGGCACCGACAGTGCCCCGCACAGCGATGACAAGAAGGAATGCGCCTGCTGTGCCGCCGGGTGTTTCACCGCAACCCATACCATGCCCTTGCTGGCCGAGGTGTTCGAGCGCGCCGGAACCCTCGACCGGCTCGACGCGTTCTGCGGCCATTTCGGGGCCGATTTCTACGGCCTGGCGCGCAACGCCGGGCAATTGCGACTGGAGCGTGGCGAAGACCCGGTCATGTTCCCGGCAAAGATCGAGACCGGAGCAGGTCCGGTCACCGTGTTCGATCCCGGCTTTCCGGTTCATTGGCGGGTCGTCGCGCGGTCCTGAGCGGGGGTCGACCGCCTGGTGCGATGGCTTGCCGGATCGGATGTGGCGCGCGCGGCCTTGCCCGGCGATTCCGTCTATTGTGAGTAGCCGACCGTGCCGATCGCTGCGACGTTGACATCCAGCAGCACCGACTCGATTTCCCCGGCGATATCCGTTGTCTCGCCGTTCATCGTGGACATCATGATGATAGCCAGCGCAGCGGCCCCACCGGTCAGCACGATCCAGTCGACCGTGACCGCACCGTCTTCATTCATCAAGGCTGCGCGTAGCTTCGCGAACATGGCCACCTCCGGTTGTGCCTGTCTTTGGTTCTACCCGCCAAATCTGTCCGAAATATGAACATTTGCGATCCGTTTCGGGCCGAAAGGTCGCTTTGAGCATCACAGACCCAAAGGCGGCCGGCGATCGGGCCAGTCGGTCGCCTGATGCCAGGCCTCGGCCAGTTGCAATATGCCCAGATCGTCGCCATGCCGCCCGATCACCTGCAATCCCATCGGCAGACCCGCGGCGCTGAACCCAGCCGGGATCGAGATCGCCGGCAGGCCGATCAGGCTTGCAGGCACCACCACCTCCATCCAGCGGTGATAGGTGTCCATCGACCGCGTGCCGATGGCCTTTGGATAGGCCTCGGTCACCGGGAACGGCCAGACCTGCGCCGTGGGCAGGATCAGCGCGTCATAGCTGTCGAACAGCGCCGCAGCTTTGGCATACCATTGCGAGCGTATCAGACTGGCGGCCTGAACCGCGTCTAGGCTCAGGGCCCGGCCGGTTTCGATCTCCCAGATTGCGGTGTCTTTCAAAAGCTTGCGCCAATCTGGATTGGCATGGAGCGGTGCCAGCCGACTGGCATTGGCGAAGGCGCGCAGATCGAGCCAGGATCGCCAGAGCCGCCCGGCATCGAACGGGGGCGCCAGGGCCTCGACCGTGACGCCCAGATCGGCGAACCCGCCCAACGCCACCTCGCAGACCGCCAGGACCCCGTCCTCCATCGCATAGGCCCCCCCCCAGTCGCCGAGCCAGGCGACGCGGCGGTCGCGCACGTCGGCCTCGATCCGCTCCAGAAACGTCTCGGCGGGCAAGGTGAACGGACGGCCTGGCACCGGACCCGACTGCACCTCGAGCAAGGCCGCGATGTCACGCGGCGTGCGCGCCATCGGGCCGTTGGTCGCCAGGGGGTGCAAAAAGGTCTCGCCCTCGGGCGCGTCGGGCACCCGGCCCCAACTGGGGCGCAGCCCGTAGACGTTGTTCCACCCCGCCGGGTTGCGCAAACTGCCCATCATGTCCGATCCATCGGCCAGTGCCACCATCCGGCAGGCCAGCGCCACCGCCGCACCGCCAGACGAGCCACCCGCGCTGCGCCCCGGATCATAGGCATTCCCCGTCGCGCCATGCACCGGGTTGAAGGTATGGCTGCCCAGCCCGAACTCGGGTGTATTGGTCTTGCCAATGAACAGCGCGCCCGCCGCACGCATCCGCGCGACCATCAAGTCGTCGCTACGCGCCACTTGCGCGGCCAGGATCGGCGATCCCATGCTGGTCGGCAACCCGGCGACATTCGCCAGATCCTTGACGGCCATCGGCAGGCCGTGCATCCAGCCCTTGCGCGGTTGCGTATCGGCGGCACGGGCTTCGGCGAGCAGCCGGTCCGGGTCGGGCATCGACACAATCGCGTTCACGCGCGGGTTGCGCGCCGCGATCCGGTCCAGCGTCGCGCGCATCAGCTCCTCGGCCGAGACCGCGCGCGTCTCGAGCGCTGCGGCCTGTTCAAGCGCGCTCAGATCCAGAATATCAGCCATCTCCAAGCCCCTTCATCTTGCCCGCAAATACTCTGGGGGTGAATTGCGCCCCCGGCGCAAGAGGGGGCAAAGCCCCCTGCCTGCCCTGTTTGTCCATCGCCGCCCGCAGCTTGGCAAGCCCTCATCCCCCTTGCATTCTGGAGCCTGCTCGCGTGTTCTGGGGCAAGACCCAGACCGAAGGCGCGCCATGAAGATCCTCGACCAGGACGATCTGTTTCTTCCCCTGCCCGACGGAACCCGGCTGGCCGCGCGTCTATGGCGCCCGGCCGATGGCGTTCGGGTGCCCGCGATCCTGGAATTCATCCCCTATCGCAAGCGTGACAACACCCTGCCCCGCGACGAAACGATCCACCCCTGGATGGCCGCCCAGGGCTATGCCTGCCTGCGGGTCGATATTCGCGGCAGCGGCGACAGCGAGGGGGTCTTCGACGACGAATACTCTGACCAGGAGCTCCGGGACGCCTGCGATGTCATCGCCTGGATCGCGGCACAGGACTGGTGCAGCGGCGCGGTCGGGATGATGGGAAAAAGCTGGGGTGCATTCAACTGCCTGCAAACAGCCGCGCTGAACCCGCCGGCCCTGAAGGCCGTGGTCAAGGTCTGTGGCACGGTCGACCGGTTCAACGACGACATCCATTACAAGGGCGGCTGCCTGTTGGGCGAGAATTTCGCCTGGGGCACGCTGATGCTCAGCTATTGCGCGCGCCCCGCCGATCCGCTCTTGCGCCCCGACTGGCGCGCGGATCTGCGCCGGCGCGTCGCCACCTTGCCGCATCTGTCCGAGATCTGGAGCCAGCACCAGACCCGCGACGACTATTGGAAACATGGCTCGGTCTGCGAAGATTACAGCGCGATCAAGGCGGCGGTGCTGACCATCGGCGGCTGGGCCGACAATTACATGAATGCCCCCGCACATCTGGTGGAAAACGCGGCACTGGCGAAGGCGATCGTCGGCCCCTGGGTGCATCAATACCCTCATACCGCTGTGCCAGCGCCACGCATCGATTTCCTGGGCGAGATGCGGCGCTGGTGGGATCGCTGGCTCAAGGGTATCGACAATGGCGCCGACGATCTGCCGACCTACCGCGTCTGGATGCTCGACAGCGCACCGCCCGATGCCAGCGCCGCCGCGCGGCCCGGACGCTGGTTGGCCGAATCCTTGCCATCGGTAAATGTCTCGTCGCATCGCTACACACTGGGCCGCCGGGGCGACCTGGGTGGCGAGGGCACGCCCGACAGGGTGATCGCCACGCCGCAAACGCTGGGCGCACAGTCAGGCGAATTCTTTCCCATGGGACTGAACGGCGAGATGCCCGGCGACCAGAGCGCCGACGACGCGCGCTCGGTCTGTTTTGAACGGCCCTGCCCCACGGGCCTGTCTTTGCTGGGCGCGGCTGAGCTGGACCTCGATCTGACCCCCGATGCGCCATACGCGCTGGTCGTCGCGCGCCTGTGCGATGTCGCGCCCGATGGCAGTTCGGTGCGAATCGCCCACGGGATGCTGAATCTGCATCACCGCTGCACGCCCCCCGCGCCGTTGGTCCCCGGAGAAACCGTGCGCGTCCGGTTGACCCTCGATCAGATGGCCTATCGGCTGGCACCCGGACATCGGCTGCGGCTGGCCTTGTCGAACAGCTATTGGCCCTTCGTCTGGCCGTCGCCGGGCGCGGTGTCGCTGCGTCTGACGGCGGGGGCCCTGACCCTGCCGGTTCACGACGGGGCTGCGCCCGACTGGGAGTTCGACAATCCCGCCCCCTCGCCAGCGCCACGGTTGCAAACGCTCGAACCGGGCACGGAAACCCGCGAACGCCGCATCGACATGCTCACAGGTGCAGAGCATCTGACCGTAACCTCGGACAGCGGCACCGCGCGCAACCCCGATCACGGTCTGGAAACCCGCGCGGTGATGGTCGAGGACTGGTCCATTCACCCCGACGATCCGCTCAGCGCCGCCTGCACGATCACCTGGACGCAGAGTTTTACGCGGGGCGACTGGTCGGTGAAGACCGAGCTGCGCGCGCGGCAAACCGGCGACGCCGCCGCGCTGCACCTGTCGGCACATCTCAAGGTTGCGATCCTTGGCGGCAATGCCGGGGGCGTAACCGGAACCGACGAAGGCCCGGAAATCATCGAAAGAAACTTCATTGCGCAGGTTGCACGCAAACACGTCTGATTGTTACAGTCAGGGCTCCAGGCTTCATTGATGTGACGAGGCAAGACCGCGTATTGATTCGTCAGTCAACAAAACGACGCAACGATAACACTGCCGCAAAGGCACAAGAACTTGCCGCCTGATTCAGCGGCTTCTTTCAGGGAGTAACCGATGAACGACCAACTGCGCTATTACCTCGCCCGTGCCGCTCAGGGCAAAATGGGTCGCCGCGCCTTCATGGGCCGCGCGGCCGCGCTTGGTGTTGCCGGGGCCACCGCCAGCTCGCTGTTGGCGACGGCGGTGCACGCCCAGGGCCCGCGCCGGGGCGGCACGCTGACCGTCGGCATGCAGGGCGGCGAAAGCACCAACAGCCTGGATCCGGCGCTGGCCGCCAGCCAGGTGCCGTTCCTTTACAATTATTGCGCCGGCGAGACGCTGGTCAACATTGACCCGCAAGGGAACCTGTTGCCCAAGGTTGCCGAGGAATGGTCCGCGTCGGCGGATGCCCAGACCTGGCGCTTCAAGATCCGCAGCGGCATCAAGTTCCATAACGGCCAGACCCTGACCGCCGAGGATTGCGCCCAGACGCTGCGCCGCCATTCGAACGAGGACTCGCAGTCGGGTGCGCTGGGGATCATGCGCGGCATCAGTTCGATCGCGGTCGAAGGCGATACGCTCGTGCTGACCACCACCACGCCGAACGCCGACCTGCCTTATCTACTGGCCGACTATCACCTGCCGATCCAGCCCAACGGCGGCATGGACGACCCGGCCTCGGGCATCATGAGCGGACCCTACAAATGGGCCGAGAACGAGCCCGGCGTGCGTCACGTCCTGGAACGGTTCGACGACCACTGGGACAGCAGCGTCGGCCATTTCGACGTCATCGAGATCCTGGTGATCAACGATGCCACGGCGCGCAACTCGGCGCTACAGTCGGGCCAGGTGCAGCTTATCAACCGGGTCGAGCCGCGGGTTGCCGGGCTGTTGGCACGCGCGCCCAATGTTTCGGTGGAATCGACCGCCGGTCGCGGGCATTACGTGTTCATCATGCATTGCAACACGGCGCCGTTCGACAACAACGACCTGCGTCTTGCGCTGAAATACGCCATCGACCGCGAGGACATGGTGGACAAGATCCTGCGCGGCTATGGCTCGATCGGCAACGACATGCCGATCAACGCAGCCTATCCGCTGTTCGACGACACCATCGAACAGCGCACCTACGACCCGGACATGGCGCGTCACTATTTCGAGCGCTCGGGCCATTCGGGGCCGATTGATCTGCGCGTCTCCGAGGTTGCCTTCCCGGGTGCCATCGACGCCGCGCAGTTGTTCCAGGAAAGCGCCGCCGTGGCGGGGATCGAATTGAACATCATCCGCGAGCCGGGCGATGGCTACTGGTCGGAAACCTGGAACACACAGCCGTTCTGCGCGTCGTATTGGGGCGGTCGTCCGGTGCAGGACCAGATGTATTCCACGGCCTATCTGTCTACCGCCGACTGGAACGACACCCGGTTCTTCAATGACCACTTCGACGAGCTGCTGTTGCAGGCACGCGGAGAACTGGACCTGACACGCCGCAAGGGGCTTTACAGCGAAATGGGCACCCTGGTGCGCGACGAAGGCGGCTTGATCTGTCCGATGTTCAACGACTTCATCGACGCACACAACGATCAGGTTGCCGGCTGGGTCGCGAACCCGGCAGCGGAAATGATGGGCGGTCAGGCCGCGATCATGATGTGGTCGGCGGTGTAAGGGACGATGCATCCCGTTCTCACTTTGGTGATCCAGCGCCTTGCGCTGGGTCTCCTCTTGTTGCTTGCAGCCTCGGTGCTGATCTTTATCGGCACCGAGATCCTGCCCGGCGACGTGGCGCAGGCCATTCTGGGCCAGGGCGCAACCGAACAGGCGCTGCACAACATGCGCGCGGAAATGGGTTTGGACCGTCCTGCGGTCACCCGATATTTCGAATGGCTTTTCAGCGCCTTGCAGGGCGATCTTGGATCGGCGTTGTCGAATGGACGCGATATCGCCGAGTCAATCGGCACGCGCATGAAGAACACACTGTTCCTGGCCTCCGTAGCCGCCGCGATCTCGGTGCCGTTGTCGATCTTCCTGGGCCTGCTTGCCGTTCGCTATCGCGACCGCTGGCCGGACCGGCTGATTTCGGCGATCACGCTGACATCGATCTCGCTGCCCGAGTTCTTGCTGGGCTACATCATCATGTATGTCTTCTCGGTGCAGTTGGGCTGGTTCCCGTCGGTGTCGAACATCAACTCGGGGATGTCGTTCGGCGAAAAGCTGATCGCCGTGGCCTTGCCTGCGCTGGTGCTGACGCTGGTCGTGTTGGCGCACATGATGCGCATGACCCGCGCTGCGATCCTGAATGTCATGCAATCGGCCTATATAGAAACCGCCGAGCTCAAGGGCCTGCGCCGCTTCACGATCATCGCCCGCCACGCCATGCCCAATTCCATCGCGCCGATCGTCAACGTGGTGATGCTGAACCTGGCCTATCTGGTGGTCGGCGTCGTGGTGATCGAGGTGGTGTTCGTCTATCCGGGCATGGGGCAATATCTGGTCGATCACGTCTCGAAGCGTGACGTGCCGGTGGTTCAGGCCTGCGGGTTGATCTTCGCTACAATCTATATCGGGCTGAACCTGCTCGCCGATCTGATCTCGATCCTGTCCAATCCCAGACTGAGGCACCCGAAATGAAGGGTATTCCCCTTTCCGCCCTGCTGGGGCTGACCATCACACTGTTGTATTTCGCGATGGCGATCCTCGCCCCGTTGATCGCGCCCTATGGCATGTCCGAAATCGTCGGCGATGTCTGGGAGCCGGCGTCCGCCGAATACTGGCTGGGCACTGACAACCTTGGCCGCGACCTGCTGACCCGGATGATCTATGGCGGCCGAAACACGATCTTCGTGGCTTCGATGGCGACCGCGCTGTCGTTCTCGCTGGGGGCGATCCTGGGGTTCACGGCAGCGGTCTATGGCGGCTGGATCGATCAGCTCATGGCGCGGTTCAACGATCTGGTGATGTCGATTCCGACGCTGATCTTTGCGCTGGTGGTGCTGTCGGTGATGCCGGTAACTCTGCCGGTTCTGATCCTGGTCATGGGCCTGCTGGATTCCACACGCGTGTTCCGCCTGTCGCGCGCCGTGGCCGTGGATATCAACGTGATGGATTACGTCGAGGCCGCGCGTCTGCGCGGCGAGGGTCAACGCTGGGTCATCTTCCGCGAGATCCTGCCCAACGCCCTGTCGCCGCTGGTCGCCGAACTGGGCCTGCGGTTCATCTTCGCGATCCTGTTCATCTCGACCCTGTCCTTCCTGGGCCTGGGCATTCAGCCGCCCAACGCCGATTGGGGCGGTATCGTGAAGGAGAACCGTGAAGGTATCGTTTACGGTATCCCCGCCGCCTTGATGCCCGCGCTGGCCATCGTCACCCTGTCGATCTCGGTCAATCTGGTGGCCGACTGGGCGCTGAACCGCACCACCAGCCTGAAAGGAGGGCGCGGTGTCTGATCCCCTGCTCGATATCAAGAACCTGCGCATCGAGGCCACGGTCTATGCGCCCGGCGAGAAACCGCGCGATGTGGTGATCGTCGATGGCGTCTCGCTGTCGCTGGAAAAGGGCAAGGTGCTGGGGCTGATCGGCGAATCCGGCGCGGGAAAATCCACCATCGGCCTGTCGGCGCTGGCCTATGGCCGGGGTGGAATCCGGTTGACGGGCGGCGAGATCGTGCTGAACGGCCGCGAGATCCGCCTCGCCGACAGCGCGACCCTGCGCAGCCTGCGCGGGCGTGAAGTGACCTATGTCGCGCAATCG
>JAGRMK010000130.1 GCA_020441345.1 Paracoccaceae bacterium | reverse complement strand
CATGAACCACGGCGTCGTGCAGCAGGCCGACGCCCCGCTGCAGCTGTACCGCCGCCCGGCGAACCGCTTCGTTGCCGGTTTTATCGGCAGCCCGCCGATGAACCTCATACCCGCCCGCCTTGCCAATGGCGCGCTGTTCGTCGCCGGCCACCACGTCGCCGACGCCACCGGCTATCACTGGCCGGATGGCGACGTGGTGCTGGGCATCCGACCCAGCCACCTGCGCCCGGTCGACAATGGCGTTTCCGGCCGCCTGCTGCTGTCCGAGAACCTCGGTGAAAACATGCTGCTCAACATCGATGTCGCTGGCGAGATCGTGAAGGTGCGCCTGCCCGACGTCCGCCATTTGGCAGACGGCGAGACGATCAACCTGGCCTTCGACCCAGGCTTCCTCCACCTGTTCGACCCCGTATCGCACCGGCGCATCGACCGTACCGCATAGCCGCCCCTTTTTGGAGATTTCGCAATGAAAACCGTATTTCTGCTGTTCGATTCCCTTAACCGGCTGATGTTGGAACCGTATGGCGGAGAAGTGCTCAAGACGCCGAATTTCCGCCGTCTGGCCGAGCGCTGCATCACTTTCGACAATCACTATATCGGTTCGATGCCGTGTATGCCGGCCCGTCGCGACATGCAAACCGGCCGCCACACCTTCCTGCATCGCAGCTGGGGTCCGCTTGAACCCTTCGACAATTCCTTCCCGGAACTGCTGAAGACGGCCGGCGCCTATTCGCAGCTTATTTCCGACCATTACCATTACTGGGAAGACGGCGGCGCGACCTATCACAACCGGTTTTCCACCTTTGAGTTTTTTCGCGGGCAAGAGGGCGATCCCTGGAAGGGCCATGTCGCGGACCCGGATATCCCGAAAAGCGTCAGCTGGCGCGCGGGTCGCTTGTGGCGGCAAGACTGGATCAACCGGGGCTATACGGGCACCAAAGAAACCCACAGCCAGACGCTGACGGTCAACGCCGGACTGGAATTCATCACCACGAATCGAGGGCAGGACAACTGGTTCCTGCAAATCGAGTGTTTTGACCCGCACGAGCCGTTTTTTACGCCCGGGCCCGAAAACCCCACGGCGGAAGGGTATGACGGCGATCATTTCGACTGGCCCGATTACCGCCCGGTGATGGAAGACGACAAGACCGTCGCCCATCTGCGCAAGGGCTACGGCACGTTGCTGAAAATGTGCGACGCCAGCCTTGGCCGGGTGCTGGACCTGATGGACGCCGATGGGATGTGGGACGACACGATGCTGATCGTCTGCACCGACCACGGGTTTTTGTTGGGCGAGCGCGGCTGGTACGGCAAGAACGTGCAGCCGTGGTATGAAGAAAACATCCACACGCCCCTGTTCCTCTGGGATCCACGCCACCGCATCGCCAATGAACGCCGAAGCGCCTTGGTGCAGACCGTCGATTTCGGGCCGACCTTGCTGGAATTCTTCGGCCTCCCGCTGACGCCGGACATGCAAGGGCGTCCGCTGGCCCCCGCCGTTCAAACCGATCAGCCAATCCGCGACACGGCGTTGTTTGGGGTCCACGGCGGGCACGTCTGCCTGACCGATGGCCGCTATGTGTATATGCGGTCTTGCGCGACGCCCGCCAACGCGCCGCTGGAGGAATTTACCCTGATGCCGACGCGGATCGATCATCGCTTTGCGGTGGCTGATCTGGTGGACGCTGAATTGCATCCGCCGCTGCCGTTTACCAAATCGGTGCCGGTCTTGCGGACCACGGGCCGTGCGATGGGCAATCCGTATCATTTTGGCACGCTGCTCTATGATCTTCAGGCAGACCCCGACCAGCTGGCCCCAATCCGCGACCCCGCGCTGGAACGCGACATGGCTGAAAAGCTGCTGGTTGCCCTGCGCGCCAGCGATGCACCACCGTCACAGTTTGCCCGGCTTGGCCTGCCAGAAACCGGGCCTCTGGCGGATGAGCACCTGCTGGTCGAACGCCAGTGGTCCCAGGTTCAGGCCTCGTTGGCCAGAAACTGGAAAGTCGCACCCGCCAGTGATTTCGACCCGCGGTTCAGTCTGCCCCTGACCGAGTTCTGCGCGGACCCGGCCTTGGCCAGGCAAACCAGCCAGACGCTGGGCGTGCCGCTGTCCGGGCCCTTGATGGAGCGGTTCGGCCATCTCACGCTGTGGCAGTTGTGCGTGATGTTGCCGGGCATCACACCAGACAAGCTTCATGCATTGGGGCAGACCCTGTCCTGCGAAACGACCTGAGGACGACCCGCTATGGATCTGACATTTCTGCAAGAACCACCGTTCAACCTGGATCATGAGGCGCTTGCCTGGGTTGAAGAAACCTTTGCCAGCCTGTCCGAATCGGAAAAGATAGCGCAGCTCTTCAACCCTCGATCCGCGGAAACAACCACAACCGAGGCGGCGCGGTTCGCCCAGATGCAGCCGGGGGGCGTGACGCGGACGATCGGCGCAGACGGGGCGGCCGAGCGCGCCTATCTGGCGCAGCTACAGGCCCAGGCCAAGGTGCCGCTGCTGATCAGTGCCGATCTTGAAGGGTCGCGGATGAGCCTGCCCTTTGGCACGCCCGTGCCGAACCCGTTGGCACTGGCAGCCATCGATGATCTGGAGGTCACGGATCGCATTTCGCGCATCATGGCGCGCGAGGCCTTGGCGGTTGGGATCAACTGGTCCTATACGCCGGTGATCGACATCAATCACGCATTTCGCAGCGCCATCGTGGCGACGCGCGGCTATGGCTCTGACCCGGACCGCATCGCGCGTCACGCCCGCACCCAGGTCAAGGCGTTTCAGGACGCGGGCCTCGCTGCCACCGCAAAACATTGGCCGGGCGAGGGGTATGACGACCGCGACCAACACTTGATGACCACCATCAACCCGCTGTCGGTGGCGGATTGGCACGCCAATTTCGGCCGCCTTTACCGCGACATGATCGACGCCGGGGTGATGTCGGTGATGTCGGCGCATATCGCCTTCCCGGCCTATGTCCTGGCGCAGAACCCGGATGCCGGGGTGGAAGCCTATCGCCCTGCCTCGATCAGCGGACTTCTGAATCAAAAATTGCTGCGCGAGGAACTCGGCTTCAACGGGCTTATCGTTTCGGATGCCAGTGAAATGGCGGGGCTGACCTCGTGGATGCCCGCCGTCAAAGCCAAGGTCGAGCTTTTGATCAACGGGTGCGATCTGGTGCTGTTCAGCAGCGACCCGCTGGCCGAAATGGCCTCGGTTGCGCAGGCGCTGACTGAGGGGCGATTGACCCAGGCGCGGTTTACCGACGCGGTGCTGCGCGTGTTGGGCCTCAAGGCTGCGATCGGGTTGCACAAGGGGACCGCGCCACAGGGCGATTTCGCCAGAGCCGAGGACCAGACCTATGCCGCCCGCGTGCTGCGCCGCGCGCCAACGCTGGTCAAGGACACGCAAGACCTGCTGCCGCTTGATGTCTCGCGCCATCGCCGTGTTCTGATCATGACAACCGGCATTGTCGATGTCTTGCAGGGCGGCCACTTTGAGTTCGCGCTGCCTCAGATGCTGAAAGCGGAAGGGTTCGAGATCACGATCTATCAACCCGGTCATAAGGTTACGCCTGAACACTACGACCTGATCCTCTACCTCTTTGGCGAGGAAACCCTGCTGACGCGAGGGCGCATTTTCCTCGATTGGGCGAAGCTGGGCGGCGACCTGCGCGCCTCGATGGCGCGGTATTGGCACAGCATTCCGACGGCGATGATCTCGTTTGGCTATCCCTACTACCTCTATGATGCGCCGCGGGTGCCGACCTATATCAATGCTTACGCAACGATGGACGGCATGCAGGAAGCCGTTGTCGACCTGCTGATGGGGCGCGCGGACTGGAACCGGAACAGTCCGGTTGATCCCTTTTCCGGCGCGCCGGATGGACGCTATTAGCCCCTGCCTCGGTTCTTGTCAGACCATATCGGCTTAAGGCGTGCGGGCTGGTTTCGTAGCGCCTTTCTTGAAAAAACGTGATCCGTTCAC
>JAGRMK010000129.1:11135-12023 GCA_020441345.1 Paracoccaceae bacterium | reverse complement strand
GCCTTGAGCGCCTGCTCCTCGGTTACGCCATGATGCGGGATCGGGAACGGGATGTGGAATACGCCAATTGCCGGCGGCGTGCCACGCGTGCGATAGGGCACGGCCTTGCCGGTCATCGCCATCGTTAACTGGGTGCGGCCATGGAACGCGCCGGTGAAGGTAATGACCCCCTGCCGCCCGGTATGGGCGCGCGCGATCTTGACGGCGTTCTCGGTCGCCTCGGCGCCGGTGGTGAAGAAGATGCTCTTGGCGTGCTTGATCGGCGCCAGCGCGTTCAGCCGCTCGGCCAGTTCGACATAGCTTTCATAGCCCGTCACCTGAAACGCGACATGGGCAAATTTTTCGGCCTGGGCGGCGGCGGCGGCCATGACCTTAGGGTGCCGATGGCCGGTGTTGGTCACCGCAATGCCGCTGGCAAAGTCGATGTAACGCCGCCCTTCGACATCCCACAACTCGCCGTTCCGGGCCTTTTCGACAAAGATCGGAGCGGATGTGGCAACGCCGCGCGGGATTGCGGCAGTTCGACGGGAGAGAATCGCGGCATTGGTCGTCATGGGGCCCCTCGGTATGCGTGCAAGCCGGGTAACGGGTTGTCCAACCATGACATTCCCCGTCCGGGCCGCAGAATTTCGATGAAATCGACGCTATCAGCGTTAAAAATATTAATCAACACCGTTCAATAAACCGATACTTTTCTTGGTTTTCCACGCGGGCTCCCGTAAGCATGACAGCGGGGGACACGATGTCAAACACCAAGACACGGACGGATTTCGATATTGGCACCCGGCTGAAGGTGGCGCGGACCAAACGGCGCCTGTCGCAGCGCGAACTGGCGCGCAAATCGGGCGTCACCAATGGCACGATCAGCCAGATCGAGCAGAATCAGTC
>JAGRMK010000129.1:0-11054 GCA_020441345.1 Paracoccaceae bacterium | reverse complement strand
GATTTCGACCCGGTGCCGCGGGTGGTGTTTCGCGCCGACGAACTGCGCGAACTCAACCCCTACAAGGCTTTTCCTGACTCGGGCGCTTCCGGCGGGATCTCGTTGCGCCAGGTCGGCAACAGCGCCCTGCATACGTTGCAAATGCTGCACGAACGCTATGCCCCCGGCGCCGACACGGGGGAAACGCGCTATTCGCATGACGCCGAAGAGGCCGGTCTGGTGATCGCGGGCTGGATCGAGATCACCATCGGCGACGAGGTCTTCACACTGGGGCCCGGCGACGCCTATCTGTTCGACAGCCGCATTCCGCACCGGTTTCGCAACACCGGTGACGAGGATTGCGTGATCGTCTCGGCCTGCACGCCGCCGTCGTTCTGATCGCGACGGCATACCCGCAGGCCCCCCGCTGCGTGTCCCTTTTTCACCATAGTCCTGCCGCAACCCCGTGCTTCCCTTGCGCCACGACAAGGGCCTGTGCAAATGTGCCGCGCCACTGATATCGACACCAGAGAACAACGGGCAGGAATGGCAGGCTAGCGCAATGCAGGAAACGAAAGCGACGCGTCCGGTTCTGGTCGTCGATCTCGACGGCACGCTGATCAAGTCCGACATGCTGTATGAATGCTTCTGGGCCGGGTTTGCGCGCGACTGGCGCACGCCGTTTCGGGCGGCATCAGAGCTGCGCAAGGGGCGGGCCGCGCTCAAGGCCCGGCTGGCGGCCTGTGCGCCGCCCGATCCCGCCAGCCTGCCCTACACCCCCGAGGTCCTGGATTACATCCGCGCCTGGCGCGAGACCGGCGGGCGTGTCGCCCTGGTCACCGCGGCCGATCAGAGCCTGGCCGACGCCATCGCGCGGCATCTGGGGCTGTTCGACGAGGTGCATGGCTCGGACGGGCAAACCAACCTCAAGGGTCCGGCAAAGGCCGCGCTGCTCACCAGACGCTTTGCGTCCGAAGGATTCGTGTATATCGGCGACAGCCCGGCTGACCTGCCGGTCTGGCAGGCGGCGGCGGGCGCGGTGACGGTGGGTCTGTCGCCCGCCCTGCGCGCCCGCGTCGAGACATTGCACGCCGATGCCGTTCATCTGGCGCCGCCGCATTCCATTGCTCGGGCCGCATTGCGCGCCATGCGGCCGCACCAGTGGCTCAAGAACCTGCTGGTGTTCTTTCCGCTGCTGGCCGCCCATGTGCTCGAGGCCGGTGCGCTGACCCAGGCCGCGATCGCCTTTGCCGCCTTCAGCCTGGTGGCCTCCAGTGTCTACCTGCTGAACGACTTGCTGGATCTGGGCGCCGACCGCGCGCATCCGCGCAAACGCAACCGGCCCCTGGCCTCGGGTGCCTTGCCGCTTGCAACCGGCATGGTCTTGGTGCCGATCCTGGTCTTGTCGGGGGGCGCGCTGGCCCTGACGCTGGAGCCCTTGTTCCTGCTTGTCCTGCTCTTGTATTATGCGCTGACCATCACCTATTCGCTCTGGCTCAAACGCCGTCCGATCATCGATATCTGCACGCTGGCAAGCCTATACACCTTGCGCGTCGCGGCGGGCGGGGCCGCGACCGGGCTTGTGCTGTCGGTCTGGTTGCTGGCCTTTTCGGCGTTCCTGTTCTTCTCGCTTGCGGCGGTCAAACGCCAGGCTGAACTGGTTGACATGGCCGAGCGCGGGCTCGACACGGTGGCCGGGCGCGGCTACCGGGTCGGCGACCTGCCAGTCATCACGCAGATGGCCACGGCCTCGGGATTCGTGGCGGTGCTGGTGCTGATGCTCTATGTCAACGAACCGACCGTGCTGACGAAATACAACTACCCGGTGTTGATCTGGGGCGCTTGCCTGGTGTTGCTGTATTGGGTGGCGCGGATGATCCTGGTCGCGCAGCGCGGCCGGATGGAGGACGACCCCGTCGTCTTCGCCGCCCGTGACCGGACCAGCCAGGTCGCGTTCGTGTTGATCGTCGGCCTGTTCGTGGGGGCTGGGCTGCTGTGACTCCGACCACGCTGATCCTGCGCTATGGCGTCTTTGCGGTGATCGCGACCCTGGTCAACCTGGGGGGGCAGCGGATGGTGCTGGCACTGGGCGAGACCCCGTTGCTCTATGCGACCGCCGTGATAACCGGCACCGGGCTGGGGCTGGTGGTGAAATACGTCCTGGACAAACGCTGGATCTTTGCCGATGCCTCGACCGGGCTACGGGCGCACTCGCGCAAGTTTTCGCTCTATACCGCGATGGGGCTGATCACGACGGCGATCTTTTGGGCTACGGAAACCGTGTTCTGGTGGCTCTGGCAAACCCATTCCGCGCGCGAGATCGGTGCGGTTCTGGGCCTTGCCGTGGGCTATGTCGTCAAGTACCAGCTCGACAAGCGGTTCGTCTTTACCACCACAGGGAGCGCGTGATGCAGCTATCGGGATGGGGCCGTTACCCCCGCGTCGACGGGCAACTCGACGCCCCCCGCGACGCAAAGGCGCTGGCCGCGCTGATCGGCACCGCGCCCCTGATCGCGCGCGGCATGGGCCGGGCTTACGGAGACAGTGCAGTCGGCAAGACCACGGTGTCCATGCGCCACTTCAACCGGATGATCGCCTTTGACGGCGAGAACGGGCAACTGGTGGCCGAGGCCGGCGTGACGCTGGGCGAAATCGTCGACTCCTTTCTGCCGCGTGGCTGGTTCCTCTCGGTGACGCCGGGCACGCAGTTCGTCTCGCTGGGCGGTGCGATCGCGGCCGATGTTCATGGCAAGAACCACCATTCCGAGGGCTCGTTCGGCCGCTATGTCGACTGGATCGACCTGATCGGTGCCGAGGGCCAGATCACCCGCTGTTCGCGCACCGACAACGCGGATCTCTTTCACTGGACCTTGGGGGGTATGGGCCTGACCGGGATCGTGCTGCGCGCGGCGATCCGGCTCAAGCGCGTGGAATCGGGCTGGATCCGCCAGACGACGATCCCTGCGCGCAACCTCGACGAGGCGCTTGACGCCTTCGAGGATACCTATTCCGCCACCTATTCGATGGCCTGGATCGATTGCCTGGCGACCGGCGACACGATGGGGCGGTCGATCGTCATGAACGGCGAACACGCGGGCCGCGCCGATCTGCCCTCGGACCGGCGTGCGCACCCATTCGACATGCCCCGCCACGGCCGCCGCCGCGTGCCCTTCGACTTTCCGGGGTTCGTTCTGAACCCGCTGTCGGTGCGGCTGTTCAACGCGGCCTATTACCAGAAGGGACTGCGCACGCCCTCGACCGGATTGGTCGGCTGGGGGCCGTTCTTCTACCCGCTGGACGCGATCCGCGACTGGAACCGGATCTACGGGCGCAAGGGCTTCATGCAGTTCCAGGCCGTGCTGCCGATGGAAAGCCACGCCGAGGGCCTGCGCGCCGTGCTGGCGGCGATCGCCCGCACCCGCGCCGGGTCGTTCCTGGCGGTGCTCAAGCGGTTTGGCGCCCAGGACAGCCGCCTGTCCTTCCCGATGGAGGGATATACGCTGGCGCTGGACTTTCCGGTCAACCGCCGCTCGCTGGCCTTGATGCCCGAACTCGACCGCATCACCGCCGACCATGGCGGACGGTTCTATCTGGCCAAGGACAGCCGGATGTCCGCCGAAACCCTGCGCCGGACCGATCCGCGCTGGGCCGCGTTTGCCCAATTCCGGCACGAGAGCGGGCTGGCCAGCCGTTTCGCGTCGGCTCAAAGCGAAAGGCTGGGTGTATGAGTGCCTCGATCCTGATCCTTGGCGCGCGCTCGGACATCGCCCGCGCCTGTGCCCACCGCTATGCCCGCGAGGGGCATGCCGTGCAGCTCGCCGCGCGCGACCCCGAGACGCTGGAAGACGACGCCACCGACCTGCGCCTGCGCTACGGAGTCGGGGTGACGGTGCACGGGTTCGACGTGCTGGAAACCGACGGTTTCGCGGCGTTCCTCGACGGTCTGCCCGTCCTGCCCGAGGTCGCACTCTGCGCCATCGGGGTCATGGGCGACCAGCACGAGAGCCAGGTTGACCCCGCAGCCGCCACCGTTGTGTTGCGCTCGAATTTCGAAGGGCCGGCGCTGGTTCTTGGCCTTCTGGCCGAGCGTTTCAAGGCCCGCGGGCGCGGCACGATCATCGGCATTTCCTCGGTCGCGGGGGATCGCGGGCGGGCGTCGAACTATGTATACGGTGCCGCCAAGGCCGGGTTCAGCGCGTTTCTCTCGGGGCTGCGCAACCGTTTCGCGGGGACCGGGGTCGCGGTGATCACCGTCAAACCCGGCTTCGTCGCCACCCGGATGACCGAAGACCTGGACCTGAACCCAAGGTTGACCGCCACGCCGGACGCCGTCGCGGATGCCATCTGGACCGCCCAAACCAAGCGCCGCGACGTGATTTATGTCAAGAAAATCTGGGCCTTGATCATGTTCATCATCCGCGCCCTGCCCGAACGGATCTTCAAGAAAACCCGTCTGTGATGCCCCGGATCGGCGGGGCCCCGCCGATCACCGCCAGCCGGGATTGTTCGTTCATTGCCCGTTAGCTGATTCGACTGTAGTCAGGGGGCATGACAAAAGGGACAGTGGGACCGCGTCCGCAAAGGGCGTCTGTGCGTTCCGTAATCACATCGCGTCGCCTGTTGCAGGTTGCCGCAGGCACCGCAACGCTGACACTTGGCGCCTGGGCGCTCTCTGCCTTGATCCCTGCGGGTCAGGGAACGGGACCGGCACAGATCGCATCGCTGACACCGATCGGTCGGGTGGCGCCCGCGCCGCAGGTCTGGCTGAGCGCGCTGGCCACCCCCGACTCCGCGCCTTTCGCCGCACCGGGTTACGCCCATGAACCGGTCTTGCCGCGCGAAACCCGCGCCCTGCCGGTGTTGCCCGAACGTCCGCGCAGCGTCGAAACCGCCATCGCGCCCGCCGAACTCGCCCCGCCCGCGCCGTTGGCCAGCCGCCAGCCCGCACCCGAGATCACGCCAGCGCGCCCTGAACCGGCCGTTGCGACCGCGATCCCCGCGCCTGACGCCGCCCCACCAGAGGCCAGCGATACCATCGATACGGCCACGCTGCGCGCGCCGCGCCGCTCGCTGATCCCGCAAGCGCGTCCACAAGCCGTTGTCGCCGCCGCCGCCGCCGCCCAAGCACGGATCGAAACCGCCAGCCTCGAAGCCGCCAGCCTCGAAGCCGGGCGTCCGGTCGGGGCGGCAATGGCGCTGGCGTTGACCACATCGCGCACCCCGCAGCGACGGCCCGAAACCGTGACCCGCCTGGCCAGCCTGAGTGTGGACACAGCACCGGCTCCGAGCCTTTTCGCCCCGCAGCGCGAACCGCTCAGCGTGGAGCCGCTCAGACGGGCCATCGCGCACTCTGATCAATGCGGTTCGGCGCTGACCCGCTCGATTCCGCGCCGGTCACGGTCAGCGGGCGATGGGTCAGCGGTGATCGGGCAACTCGCCTCGGCGTCGGGGAGCGCCCGTGACGGCGCGATCATCTCCGAGGTCATGGGTGGCAATATCCCCGACTTTCTACGCAATCTCGTGCCCGTGACCTTCACCGGCGAGGGTCGGGGCGGCCAGGAAACGCGCATCACCATTTGCGTGATGCCCGATTACCTCGCCGTCGGCTCGGATCGCGATTTTGTCCGCGTGCCGCTGGGCCTGCCCGCCGCGATGCGCGTCGCCGAACGCTTCGACATGGTTCTGCCGACCACCCGCATGGTCGATGTGATCTATGCGCAGGCCAATGTGCGCCTGTCGCCGTCGCCGATGGAACCCGGGGCGCAAATGGCCTCGACCAACTATTTCCTGCGCCACAACGCAACCGTGGAAGGGCAGCGGCGTGAGGCCGACAGCCGGCTTGGCCTGCTGGTATCGGGTCACAAGAAGGATCTGGTGTTGACCAACCGGCTGGATCGCAACCCCGGTCGCGTCGCGATCTATGGCTGGCATCGCCGCAGCGGATCGCCGATCCAACCTCTCAGCACGGTGCACGGGGCGCAATATGCCGATTACAGCCACGGTATCCGCCTGATCAGCCGCCGCGCCTTCGTCGATGGCCAACCCATCGATCTGCGCGACCTCTTGGCCGACAGTCGCCTCGCGGGCTTGCTGAGTTCCGAAGGTCCGATTTCGAATCGCCAGCTGCTCGCCGCGCTGCAATGATCCGGCCGGGCCGCCGCGCATCGCGGCGATCCCGGAGACCTGGACGCGCCAAGCACCCGGCAAAGCACCTCTCGGGATTGACGCCTTCGGCCTACCGTGTTTGCGTGCCCCCATGCGAAGATGGCTTTCCCTTCGAATGATGGCGCTGGCGGCGGGGCTTTTCGGGGCTTCGATGGCCTCGGCGCAATCGGTCTGTGCGCCGCGCACTGTGCCCGCCCTCAACAGCTGCACGGGCGCTGCGCGGCTCAGCGTGGCTCTGGTCGGCGATGTCCTGTTGCATCGCGCCTTGCAGTGGCGCGGGTACGCGCGTGGCTTCGATACGATCTGGGGCGCGGCGATCCCGCTTTTATCCGCCGCCGATCTGACCATCGCCAATCTCGAAGGCCCCGTCGCGCCCGGTTTCGCGCGCGGCGGTGGCCAGCGCGCCGATCCGGGCCCGGTATTCGACGATGACGTGTATTCCGGCTATCCAACCTTCAATTATCATCCGGTGGTTATCCGCGCGCTGCGCGAGGCCGGCGTCGATCTTGTCACGACCGCCAACAACCACGCGCTCGACCGCGGCGCGCGCGGGCTTGACGCGACGCTGGCCGCGCTCGATGCCGGCGGCATGGCCCATGTCGGCGCGGTTGCGGGCGGAACACCGGTTCTTGCCCCTTTGCGACTGACAACGGCCGTGGGCCCGCTCACGCTGATTGCCTGCACCTATGACACCAACGGGATCGCGGACCCGCGCGATCAGGTGCCGCTGTGCTATGACGGCGCGGGGGCGCTGCTGCGTTTGATCCGGCAAGAGACTGCCCGCGGCGCCGGGGTACTGGTTCTGCCGCATTGGGGACGGGAATACGTGCTCGATCCCGACACACGCCAGCGTCGCCTGGCCCGTGATCTGGTCGCGGCGGGGGCGATGGCGGTGGTCGGAACTCATCCGCATGTGCCGCAACCCTGGGACACGCTGCAAGGGCCCGCAGGGGCCGTTCCGGTGATCTATTCAACCGGTAATTTCGTCGCCGCGCAGCCTCCGCTGGAACGCGCGACGTCGATCCTGGCATGGCTGGAGCTCTGCCCCGGCCCATCGGGGCCGCGCGTCGCCGGGGCCGGATACCTGCCGCTGCAAATGGAATTCGACGGCGCCGATCCATCGTTGACGCTGCCCCGGCCCGGTATGGGCGCGCGCGCCGAGGCGGGCCTGGCGCTGCTGGCGCGAATGATCCCCGGGCGCGATTTGACGGCGATGACCGAATGCCGGATGCGGCGCCCGGTCCCGACCGAACCGAGACAAGACCGATGATCCCCATGCAGGAGACCCCGATGACATCCATGACGGCGCTGTGCTACGATCGGACCGGCCCCGCCCGCGAGGTGCTGGTTCTGCGCGACCTGCCCCGCCCCGAGCCCGGACCCGGCGAGGTTCTGGTGCGCATCGCCATGTCGGGTGCCAACCCGTCCGACGCCAAGACCCGTGCCGGCACGCGCGGCCCGGCGCCCTATGCGCTGATGATCCCCAATTCCGACGGCGCGGGCCGTATCGAGGCGGTCGGCGCGGGCGTCGATCCGGCGCGCCTGGGTCAAAGGGTCTGGATCTGGAACGCCTGTTTCGGGCGCCCCTTTGGCACCGCCGCCCAGTTTGTCGCCCTGCCCGAAGCCCAGGCCGTCCCCCTGCCCGACGCCACCAGCTATGCGACGGGGGCCTGTCTTGGCATTCCGGCGCTGACCGCGCATCGCTGCCTGTTCGCGGACGGGCCAATTGCCGGGCAGGATGTTCTGATCACCGGCGGCGCCGGGTCCGTGGGGGCCTATGCGGTGCAGATGGCCCGGCTGGGTGGCGCACGCAGCGTGACCGCCACGACCTCGGGCAGGGCAAAATCGGCCCATGCGGCGGCGATGGGCGCCGATACGGTGGTGAACTACCGCGAGGGCGACCCGGCCGGGGCCATCCTGGCCGCCACCGAGGGGCGCGGGGTGGATCGCATCGTCGAGGTGGAATTCGGCGCGAACCTTGCCGTGACGCGCAAGGTGCTGAAACCAAACGGAGTTATCGCTGCCTATGGTTCGATGGGCGAGCCCGAGCCGGTGCTGCCGTTTTACTCGATGATGTTCGCAGCCCAGACCCTGCGCACGGTGCTGGTCTATATCTTGCCGCCCGCCGCCCGTGCGCAGGGGATCGCCGAGCTGACCGGCTGGCTGGAGGCCGACGCCCTGCAACACCCGGTTGCCGTATCGGTGCCGCTGGCCGAAGGGTGGCGCGCGCATGAGGCCTGCGAAAGCAATGCCCGGATCGGCGCCGCCCTGATCGAGGTTGCCACTGATGTTTGAGCGTCTCTCCGTGATCCTTGCCGGGGTGCTCTGCGCCAGTGCGGCAATCGCAGATCGCCTGCCGGGCGCACGCAGCCTGTCGGACACGGCCTGGGGCTATGAAATCGTCGGCAGTCCGACCCGCGCCGGCCCGCAAGCGCAACGGTTCGAGGTGCGCGCCGGCGATTGCGCCGCGAATGGCGGCTGGGACGACTGCGCACGCGACCGCGAGCGCTCGGAATTCCGGCCTGACCGCGAATGGTTGCCCGGCGAGCCGATGGCAATCGGGTTCTCGGTCTATCTGCCCGCCGACTTCCCGGTCTCGGACCGGGTAAAGACCACCATTGCGCAGATCCACCAGCGCGGCGGACCGATCCGGGTGGCCGGCGGCCTGACCTCGCGCCCGCCGGTAATGCAGATGGAACTGCTGGACGAGCGGCTGCGTCTGACGGTGCATGTGCCGGGGGCGGACAACAGCCACACCGATCTGGCACGGGTTTCGGCGTTGCGCGGCCGCTGGGTCGATGTGCTGATCCGCTTCGAGTCGGGCGACAGCCCGCGCTTGCAGGTCTGGCTGGATGACACGCTGCGCGCGGATGTCACCGATTGGGCCAGCCCGCCACCTGAGTTCTTCTATTTCAAATACGGGATCTATCGCAGCTTCGTCAGCCGCCACGGCGGGCCGATGCCCACCCAAGTCGCGGTTTTCGATGAATTGCGGATGGACCCCGACCTGGAGCGCGTCAGGCCGGATCCGGCGCATCCGGTGGACTGACCGGATCCGCGCGCCGGTGCCCGTCCAGATCGCGGCGGGCCTTGTCGGCACGCGCCTCGGTCAGGCTGCGTTCGGCCTTGCTGCGCCCATGGCGCGCCGCGTTGGCATCGCCGTCGCGGCGCGTGGCGTCGCGGGCGGCCTGTTTGCGGCGGGTGCGCAGGTTGATGATCTGGCTCATGTCACTGGTTCCAGGTCACAGAGCCGCAGCAGCAAAAGTGTCGCATTGCTGCGGGTCGCCGTCGGAATAGCCGGTGAAGAACCAGCGCTGCCGCTGGCCCGAGGTGCCATGCGTGAAGCTGTCGGGCACCACGCTGCGCCCGGCGGCGCGTTGCAGCGCGTCATCGCCGATCCGCGCGGCGGTGCGCAGGGCCTCGCGGATGTCGGCATCCGATACCCGCAGGCGTTCGGAGGACTCGCGCGCCCAGATCCCGGCATAGCAATCGGCCTGCAATTCCAGACGCACCGACAATGCGTTGCTGTCGGCCTGTGACGCGCGGGCGCGTTGCTGGTTGACCTGCGCCAGCGTGCCCAGCAGGTTCTGCACGTGATGCGCGACCTCGTGGGCGATGACATAGGCGTTGGCGAACTCACCGCCTGCCTGCAATCGGGTCTCCATCACGCGAAAGAACTCGGTGTCCAGATAGACGCGCCGGTCGCCGGGGCAGTAGAACGGCCCCATCGCCGATTGCGCCAGCCCGCAGGCCGAGGACGTGCCGCCCGCGTAAAGCACCAGGACGGTTTCTTCATAACGCAGGCCCGAGGCCGTGAAGATTCCGCTCCAGACCTGTTCGGTTTCGGCAAGGATCGTGGCGACAAAGGCCTCTTGATCGTCATCGATGGCATTCGGTCTCGCAACCGGTGCCTCGGTCTGGCCCGGAACCGGCCCGCTGCCCCCACCCAGAAACGGCGAGACATCGATGCCGAAATAGGCCCCGATCAGCAAGACGACCAGTGTGGCACCGATCCCCAGCCGCCCGCCGCCTCTGCCGCCCGGCCCACGCCCTGTGCCGGCCCGCCTGCGGTCCTCGATATTGCTGCTGGTGCGCCGCCCCCGCCACTGCATGCTGACCTCGTGCTCTGGTTCGGGGCTCAGTGTGCGGTCTGGACACGAAAAGTCAAATCCCCTGATCGGCCTGCGCTCAGGCGGGACGATGACGCGGGCGCAGCGTCCAGTACCAGAGGCGATAGGCCTCGAGCGCGACCAGCGGACCGAAATGCACCAGTGCTGCGGTGGGCGACTCCCAGTCGTGCAGGCTGGCCCAATGCAGAAGCGTCAGCGCCGCCGCCGCGTAGGTCCAGCGTTGCAAGCTTTTCCACCCGGTCCCCATTGCCCGCACCGCGCCGTCGAACGAGGTCGCGGCCAGGGGGATGAAGATCGCGAAGGCCAGCCAGCCGGTCCAGATATCGACCTCCGACAATTGACCCAGGATCCGATCCAACGTGCCCCGATCCACGAGGTAAAGCGCCGTATGCGCCGCGGCATAGGCAAAGCTGGCCACCCCAAAATAGCGGCGGTTGCGTTTCAGCCAGCGCGGAAAGGCGGCATGGCGAAACAACAGGACAAGGGGCGAGGCCAGCATCGTGATGATCAGAAACCGCGCGGCGAATTCTCCGGTCGGATGCAGCAGAATGTGTTCGACGCGCGGATCGTCCGAGGTGGTCAGCTGGATGGCCATCCCGAGGCCCGGGAGCGCCAGCACGGCCCACAGAAGATACGGGGAAAGACGATCAAGAAAGGCACGCATCGGTGGCTCCGGCAAAGGGACATGACCAACGTAAAACGACGCGGCGCCGGGGTTCCGTCGCCGCGTCGAATTTTTTTCCGGGTGTCGGACGGGGCGGTTGCCCACGCGGACCCGCG
>JAGRMK010000128.1:13746-16887 GCA_020441345.1 Paracoccaceae bacterium | reverse complement strand
GATATCGGCGCAACGCTGGCGTGACCTTAGCCATGCGAAGGCAAGGTTGCGGGCCGAATTGGATTCAACAGGGGGGAATCGCGCCCAAGGGTACTCTGCGCGCGGCGGGCCGTTTCGGCTCAGTTGACCACCGGTAGAACGCCCGTCGCAAGAACCGGCCCCGTGGGCAACAGCCCCGGCGCACCGCCTTCGGGTTCCAGGCTGACGGCCAGGGTGATGCCCGCCGGCAGGTCGGCGGCAACCTGCGTGACCGGGCCACGCAAAAGGCCCAGCGAACGCGGCACGCCGTCCGCGCCGATTGCCCAAAGCTGATAGTCGCGCCCTTGCCCGGCGGCGCCGACATCCAGCGCGAACTCAAGCACGGATCCGTCGAAGCGGGCGGCAAAGGCGGCGCTGTCGCCGACAAGTTGCACCGACATGGGGGCCGGGGGTTGCGGCCAGATCAACACGGCCAGCGCCACGCTGGCGGCCACCGCCGCACCCGCCAGCCAAGGCCAGGCAAACCGTCGCCGCGCCGGCACCGTCGGAAACAGGCGTGCTTCGATCTGCGGCAGCAAGTCTGGGGCAGGCATGTCGGGGAAGCTGTCGTTCAGACCGGACAACCGGGCCTCCCAGCCCGCGACGCGTGCGGCAAAACCGCCGTCGATCTGCGCCCGGTCGTGCATGGCGCGCCAGTCGTCGCCGGTCAGCACACCCAGAACGTATTCCGCGGCCAGCAGGTCGTCGTGGTCTTCGGGCGTCCAGTCGTCCGGAAATCCGTCATCGGGGCGGGTCGGGTCGGTCATCGGTCCAGACACTCCTTCAGACGCATCAACCCGCGACGCAGCCAGGTGCGCATGGTGTTGACCGGCACGCCGTGGCGTTCGGCCAAATCCAGATATGACGCGCCTTCGATATAGGCCCCGCGGACGGCGGCCGCACGGTCGGCTTCCAGGGTTTCGAAACAATCCATCACGCGGCGTGCCTCACCTTGCGCGACCAACACCTGTTCGGCGCCCGGCGCGCCATCGGCAACCCGTTCAAGCGGATCCTGGCCGTCGGCATCGCGGGCCGTTTCGCGGCGCATCCCTGCGGCCTCGGGCCGCCGGCGCAGCCGGTCTAGCGCATGATTGCGCGACACGGCGATAAGCCAGCTCATGCCCCGCCCCTTGTCGGGCTGGAACTGCGCGGCGCGCTGCCACACACGGATGAAAACGTCTTGCAGGGCATCGTCCACCTCGGCTCTGTTGCCAAGGATACGGAACAGAACACCGGTAAGTTTCGGGGCGGCTGCGGAATAGAGATCACGGAACGCGGCGCGATCCTGCGCGGCGACGCGCTGCAACAGCTCTGAAACGATATCGTCCGGCAAGAAACGCCCCTGTTCAGCCTGTGTGCCCCTGATACAGGATAAGCCGGAATGACCCCGCGTCCAGTCCCTGAATGCCACCAGTTGGCGCTTGCCAGTCAGGGGTGTCGTCCGTAAGCTGTTCTGCATACGGAATGACGTTCTTCCAAGGAAACGCTGCCGCGTGAACGACGAATCCACCCTGACCAGACCCGTCGGCGCGTTGGTGCATGCGCTGCGTATCCTGCGCCACCTCGCGGCTCAGGGCACGGCCGAGGGGGTGACAGCCATCGCCCGCGCCACGGATGTCAATGGCTCGACCTGTTACAACATCCTGCGCACGCTGGTTGCCGAGGGGCTGGTGATCTTTGATCCCGCCGACAAGAGCTATCGCCTGGGGCTTGGCCTGGTGGAACTTGCGGTCGGTGTGCTGGGCGCCAATCCCGGCGACCTGATCCGCCCTGAGCTGGAACGGCTGGCATTGAGCCATGGCGCATTGATGTGCCTGTGGCATATCACCGACAGCGACCGAATCGTGCTGATCGAGCGCGCATTCGACCCCGACGCGACGCGCGTCGATCTGCCGCTGGGCAAGCGGCTGCCGGCGTTGATCGGCGCAGTGGGGCGGATGATCGCCTCGCATCGCGGCCTGCCCGAAGCCGAATTGCGGCGCCGGTTCGACAGTTTCCATTGGCAGCGCCCGCCCCGGTTCGAGGCCTATCGCGACAGCATCGCGCCTGCGCGTGCCCGTGGCTATGCCATCGACCAGGGCGAGCTGTATATCGGCGTCGATGTCGTCGGCGCAATCATCACCGACGCACAGGGCACGCCCCGTTACGGCGTCAGCAGCGTGACCTTGGCGGGCCAGACCGACGACGCGACCCGCCACAAGATCGGCGCCGATCTGGCCGAAACCTGCCAGCGCATCGGGCGATCCCTGTTTTCGGTTCCGCACGGGCGGGACCACACCCCAGACCAAGATTTGAAAATCCTGCCATGAAGGAGCCCGCGATGGACAGCCCAGTTCGCTATGAAGCCCACGGAGAGATCGGCGTCATCCGTGTCGACAACCCGCCGGTCAACGCCACCAGTGCCGCGGTGCGCAAAGGCCTTGTGGCCGCAGCGGATCAGTTCGCGGCGTCCGACCAGAAGGTTGCGGTGCTGATGGCCGAGGGGCGCACCTTCATTGCCGGTGCCGATATCAAGGAATTCGGCAAGACCCCGGTCGAACCGCATCTACCCGACGTGATCCACCATATCGAGGCGCTGGACAAACCCGTGGTCTGCGTGATCCACGGCACCGCGCTGGGCGGCGGGTTCGAGGTTGCGCTGGGGTGCCATTATCGCGTGATGCTGAACAGCGCGCGCATCGGCCTGCCCGAGGTCAACCTGGGCCTGATCCCCGGTGCGGGCGGCACCCAGCGCCTGCCGCGGCTTGTCGGCATGTTGCCTGCGATCGAGATCTTCACCTCGGCCGCGCAGATCAAGTCCGATGTCTGCCAAAAGCTGGGCATCGCCGATGAGTTGTCGAACATGACGCCGTTCGATGCCGGCATGGCCTTTGCGAAAAAGATCCTGGCGGAAAACCTGCCCGTCCGCCGCGTCAGCGCAATGTCCGTGCCGCCGTATGAACAGGCCGATCTGGAAGCCCTGCGCGCCAAGGTTGCGCGCGCCAACAAGGGGCACGTCTGCCACCTGCGCGGGATCGACGCCGCCGTCGAGGGCACCAAGCTGGCGTTTGACGAGGGCATGAAGATCGAACGCCAGGCCTTCTGGGACTTGATGCAGACCCCGCAACGCGCGGCAATGATCCA
>JAGRMK010000128.1:13551-13676 GCA_020441345.1 Paracoccaceae bacterium | reverse complement strand
GTGATCGGCGGCGGCACGATGGGCGGCGGCATCGCCGTGGCCTGTTTGCTGAACGGGTTGCATGTGACGCTGATCGAACGCGACGCCGAGGCCGCCGAAAAGGCCCATACCGGCATTGCAAAGAC
>JAGRMK010000128.1:0-13456 GCA_020441345.1 Paracoccaceae bacterium | reverse complement strand
TACGCCGCGCTGGCCAAGGCCGATCTGGTGATCGAGGCGGTGTTTGAATCGATGGAGGTCAAGAAAGACGTGTTCACCAGGCTGGACGCGATCTGCAAGCCAGGCGCGGTGCTGGCCTCGAACACCTCGTATCTGGACGTGGACGAAATCGCCGCGATGACCAGGCGCCCGCAGGACGTGATCGGGCTGCACTTCTTCTCACCCGCGCATGTGATGAAGCTACTGGAAATCGTCGTCGCCGCGAAAACCGCGCCCGAGGTCGTGGCCACCGGCTTTGCCCTGGCCAAGGCGCTGAAAAAGGTGCCGGTGCGCGCGGGCGTCTGCGACGGGTTCATCGGCAACCGCATCCTGAAGACCTATCGCACGGCGGGCGACCACATGGTGCTGGAAGGGGCCAGCCCATTCCAGATCGACAAGGCGCTTGAGGACTTCGGCTTTGCCATGGGCCCCTATGCCGTGGCGGACCTCGCGGGGATCGACATCGGTTATCTGACGCGCAAGCGTCTGGCCCCGACCCGCGACCCGCGCGAGCGGATCGGCGACTGGGGCGATGTGCTCTATGAAAAGGGGCGTCTGGGCCGCAAGACCGGGCATGGCCACTACATTTATGATGAAAAGTCGCCAAAGGGCCGCCCCGATCCCGAGGTCGAGGACATCATCGCCCGCGAGCGTGCCGCCAAGGGCATCACCCCGCGCACCTTTACCGATGCCGAGATCGTCGAACGCTATATGGCGGCGATGATCAACGAGGGCGCCAAGGTCGTCGGCGAGGGCATCGCGCGCCGTCCGCTCGATGTCGATGTGACCAAGCTCTACGGCTATGGCTTCCCCCGGTTCCGGGGCGGGCCGATGCACTACGCCGATCACATCGGGCTGGACACCGTGCTGGCCACCATCCAGCGCGAGGCCAAGACGGATGATTTCTTCTGGCAGCCCGCGCCGCTGCTGCAACAACTGGTCGCCGAAGGGCGGAATTTCGCCAGCTTGAACCAAGGATAAGCCATGAAAGACGCCGTCATCGTTTCCACCGCCCGCACCGCCATTGGCAAAGCCTATCGCGGGGCGTTCAACCAGACCCACGGAGTGACCATCGCCGGTCATGCCGCGCAGCATGCCGTGGCGCGCGCGGGGCTTGACCCCGCGCTGATCGAAGACGCGGTGTTCGGCTGCGCGATCCCCGAAAACGTGACGGGCGGCAACGCCGCGCGTCAGGTTGCGATTCGCGCGGGCCTGCCGGTCACTGTGGCGGGCACCACGGTCAACCGTTTCTGCGCCTCGGGCCTGCAAGCCATCGCACAGGGCGCGCATATGATCCAGGTCGAGGGCGCCAGGGCGATTCTGGCCGGCGGGGTGGAAAGCATCAGCCTGAACCAGCCCAGCCCGCGCAACACGCCCGAACCGTGGATCGTCGAACACAAGCCGGAAATCTACCTGCCAATGATCGACACCGCCGACATCGTCGCCGCCCGCTACGGCGTCACCCGCGAGGCGCAGGACGAATACGCCCTGCGCAGCCAACAGCGCATCGCAGCGGCGCAGGCGGCGGGGCTGTTCGCCGACGAAATCGTGCCGATGGATGTGGTGATGGCCACCAAGGACAAGGCGACCGGCGCGCTGGGCAAGACCAATGTCACGCTGTCGCTGGACGAATGCAACCGCCCCTCGACCACGCTCGAGGGCTTGCAGAACCTGGACCCCGTGCGCGGCCCCGACCAGTTCATCACCGCCGGCAATGCCAGCCAGCTTTCCGATGGCGCGGCGGCCCTGGTTCTGATGGAGGCCGCTGAGGCCGCAAAGGCCGGGCTGGAACCCTTAGGCGCGTTCCGGGGTTATGCGGTCGCCGGGTGCGAGCCCGACGAGATGGGCATCGGCCCGGTCTTTGCCATCCCGCGCCTGCTGGAACGTCACGGGCTGAAAATCGACGACATCGACCTGTGGGAACTGAACGAGGCCTTTGCCAGCCAGTGTCTTTATTGCCGCGACGCGCTGGGCATCGACCCCGAGAAATATAACGTCAACGGCGGTTCGATCGCCATTGGCCACCCCTACGGCATGTCCGGCGCGCGCATGGCAGGCCATATTCTGCTTGAGGGTCGCCGCCGCCGCGCCAAATACGGTGTGGTCACGATGTGCATCGGTGGCGGCGCGGGTGCCGCAGGCCTGTTCGAAATCTTCTGAGGAGTCCGGTCATGGATCTTAACTATACCGACGAGGAACGCGCCTTTCAGGACGAGGTGCGCCGCTTCATGAAAGACAATGTGCCCGCCGATGCCGCCGCCAAGATCGCCGCGGGCAAATCGCTGGGCAAGGCCGACATGGATCTTTGGCACAGCCGGCTCAATGATAAGGGCTGGTTGGCCGGAGCCTGGCCCAAGGCCTTCGGCGGGCAGGAATGGTCTGCCGTGCAAAAACACATCTTCGAGGAAGAAACCGCCTTTCACAACGCGCCGCGTATCGTGCCTTTCGGGGTCGGCATGCTGGCCCCGGTGTTGCAGGCCTTTGGTTCCAAGGAACAGCAGGACTATTACCTGCCGCGCATCCTGTCGGGCGAGGACTGGTGGTGCCAGGGCTATTCCGAACCCGGCGCGGGCTCTGACCTGGCGTCACTGAAAACCCGCGCGGTGCGCGACGGCGACCATTTTATCGTCAACGGCCAGAAGACCTGGACCACTCTGGGGCAATACGCCAACAAGATCTTTTGCCTGGTGCGCACCGACCCGGCCGCCAAGCAGCAGCAGGGCATCTCGTTCCTGCTGATCGACATGGACACGCCGGGCATCGAGGTGCGGCCGATCATTCTGATCGATGGCGTCCACGAGGTGAACGAAGTCTGGTTCACGGATGTGAAAGTGCCGGTCGAGAATCTGGTGGGCGAGGAAAACAAGGGCTGGACCTATGCCAAGTATCTGCTGACCCATGAACGCACCGGGATCGCCGGAGTGGGTTTTGCCAATGCCGGGCTAGCCTCGTTGAAACGTATCGCCCGTACCGAGCTGCACCACGGCCGCCCGCTGATCGAGGATCCGCTGTTCGCCGCACGTCTGGCACGGATCGAGATCGACCTGATGGCGATGGCCACCACCAACCTGCGCGTGGTCGCGGGGGCCGATGCCGGGGCAGCGCCGGGGGCGGAATCGTCGATGCTCAAGGTCAAGGGCTCGATCATCCGCCAGCAGATCAACGATCTGGCACGCCGCGCGGTCGGCCCCTGGGCGGTGCCCTTCGTGTCCGAGGACATGGACGAGACCAACCTCTATCACCCGGGACCGGATTACGCCGCGAAAGCCTCGAACACCTATCTGAACAACCGCAAGATCTCGATTTACGGCGGCTCGAACGAGGTGCAGCGCGGGATCATCACCAAGGCCATTCTGGGGCTCTGAGGGGACACGAACGATGGATTTCAACCATACCGAAGAACGCCGGATGCTCGCCGACAGCTTGCGCCGCACGCTGGAACGCGGCGCGGACTGGGCGAAGCTGGCCGAACTGGGGGTGCTGGGCGCCCTGTTCACCGAGGACGAGGGCGGCTTTGGCGGCTCGGGCTTCGATCTTGCGGTGATCTATGAGGAATTGGGCCGTGCGGGCTGCACTCTGCCAGTGCTCGAAGCGGGGCTGGCGGGCGGTCTGTTGGCCGATTGCGGCCAGTCCGATCTGGTCGAACAGATCATCGCCGGCGAACTGCGCACGACGCTGGCCTATGCCGAACCTGGGCTGCGCTACGATCTGGGGCCGATCACCACATCCGTCAACAGCGGCGCCGTGTCGGGCCGCAAGACCGTGGTCGGGGGCGCCGATACCGCCGATCTTCTGGTCGTCTCGGCCCTGCAGGACGGTGCGCTGGGTTTCCATGGCGTCGACCCCAAGGGACCCGGCGTGACGCTGCACACCACCCCGTCGCTGGACGGGGGGATGGTGTCCGAGGTGACGCTCGACGCGGCGCCCGCCACCCCCTATGGCGGCACCCAGGCACAGCTAGAGCAAAGGCTGGCGGCGGCAACGCTGGCGGTTTGCGCCGATGCGTTGGGCACGATGGACACCGCCAAGGCGATGACGCTGGACTACCTGCGGACCCGCACCCAGTTCGGCGTGCCGATCGGCAAATTCCAGGCGCTGCAACACCGCATGGCCGATGTCGCAATCGAAATCGAGATGGCGCGTTCGGCAGTGATCAACCTCGCGGGCAATCTGCACGCCGAGGCGCGCGAACGCGACCGTCACGCCAGCGCCGCGAAGAACCTTGTGGGGCGCACCGCCCATCTGGTCGCCGAGGAGGCGATCCAGATGCACGGCGGGATCGCGATGACCGAGGAATACGCGCTGGCCCCGATCTCGCGCCGCCTGATCGCTGCAGGGCACCGCTTTGGCGACGAGGATTGGCACCTGGAGCGGTTCATCCGCCTGTCGGCCTGACCCGTGGCCAAGACCGTCGCCGCCGATGCTTCGGGCACGGCGCGCCTGTTGGGGTGGCGGATCGATACCGACCGCCCCGACGGGCGAGTCGCCGTGATCATGGATGTCCATCATGATCACACCAACCGGCACGGCAACATGCACGGTGGCCTCATCGCCACCGTGCTTGACACCGCCATGGGCGCCACCGCCAGCATCGAATGCGGCGACGCCGGGCGTATCCCGTTCTCGACCATTTCGATGACCGTCAACTTCATCGCGCCGATGGCGCTGGGCACGATCACCGCTACCGGGCGCATCATGGGCGGCGGGTACAAGACGGTGTTCGTCGAAGGCGAGGCCCATGACCAGGCCGGCACGCTGATCGCGCAGGCCACCGGCACCTTCAAACGCGCACCGATCGACTGATCCGGGCGTCGCGGGGCATCCCGCGCGCACCGGCTTGCACGGATTGTGCGGACCCCTGGGCGTCGTCCGTCCGGGGCTGTTGCGGCGCCTTGATCACAGCCCTTCGGCGGTCGGCGTTCTGGGGATTTGGCCGCATGAATTGGGCGGCTGGAAACCGGCCAGCGCCGGACCGAGCCTTGGCCCGTCTCAACGGAAAAAAACCCGGCAATATCGCCGTTGACTTTTTTATGTATATACATAATCTCCGTGTGATCATTCCATCACAGGGCAGACGATGACTCATCACCACGTCATAACGGGCGTCACCGCCGCCACGATGGCCCAGGGCAGCGCGGGCTACGGCCTTGTCGAAAATGCGGCGCTTGTCATCGAGGGGCAGAGCATTGCCTGGGTCGGCCCGCTTGCCGACCTGCCCCCAGCCTATCACGGGCTCGACCGGCAGGATCACGGCGGCCGCCTGATCACCCCCGCGCTGATCGATTGCCACACGCATATCGTCCACGGCGGCAACCGCGCGCGCGAGTTCGAGATGCGGCTGAACGGCGCCAGCTATGAAGAGGTCGCGCGCGCCGGGGGGGGGATCGTTTCGACCGTCGCAGCAACACGCGCGGCAAGCGAGGCCGCGCTTCTGGCTAGCGCCCTGCCGCGCGTGGACGCCCTGATTGCGCAGGGCACAGGGGTGATCGAGGTCAAATCGGGCTACGGGCTGGATCTTGGGACCGAGATGAAGATGCTGCGCGTGGCGCGGGCACTGGGCCGCAAGCGCCCGGTTCGCGTGGTGACCAGCTTTCTCGCCGCGCATGCCATACCTGCGGGCGCGGATGCCGATATCTATATCGACACCGTCTGCCTGGCTGCACTGGAGGCAGCCCATGCCGAGGGGCTGGTCGATGCGGTGGACGGGTTTTGCGAGGGTATCGCCTTTGACACCGCGCAGATCGCCCGCGTTTTCGACCGGGCGCAGGCCTTGGGCCTTCCGGTCAAGCTGCATGCCGAGCAGCTCAGCCACATCGGCGGCACCGCGCTGGCGGCGCGTTACGGCGCGTTGTCGGCCGACCACGTGGAATACGCGACCCCGGCCGATGCCGCCGCGCTGGCCGCGTCCGGCACCGTCGCAGTCCTGCTGCCCGGCGCCTATTACACGATCCACGAAACCCAGGCCCCGCCGGTGCAGGCGTTCCGCGATCATGGCGTGCCGATGGCCATCGGCACCGACTGGAACCCTGGTTCGTCGCCGCTGGGGTCGATCCTGCTGGCGATGAACATGGCCTGCACCCTGTTCCGCCTGACCCCGGCAGAGGCCCTGGCGGGCACCACGCGCAACGCGGCGCGGGCGCTGGGACTAACCGATTGCGGGATGATCGCGCCCGGATTGCGCGCCGACCTGGCGATCTGGAACGTGCGCGACCCGGCGGAACTGTCTTATGGAATCGGCATCAACCCCCTGCACACCCGCATCTTCGGAGGCGCGTCATGAGCCTGATCGACGTGGCACGGGGAACCAGTCCGCTGGTTCTGGGCCTGCCGCATACCGGCACCGATATTCCCGCCGACTGCCTTGAGCGGCTGAACGCGACTGGCCGGGCGATTGCCGATACCGATTGGCACATCCATCGCCTTTATGACGGGCTGGTCGACGGGCCGACCACGGTGCGCACCCGTGTCCATCGCTACGTGATCGACGTGAACCGCGCCCCGTCGGACGAAAGCCTCTATCCGGGGCAGAACACCACCGGGCTTTGCCCGCTGACCGATTTCGACGGTCGCCCGCTGTATCTGGACGGGCAAGAGCCCGATGCAGCCGAGATCGCGCGCCGCCGCTCGCTGTATCATGCGCCCTATCACGCAGCGTTGCGGGCCGAACTGGACCGGGTCAAGGCGATCCACGGATTTGCCGTGCTGTATGATTGCCACTCGATCCGGTCGCACATCCCGTTCCTGTTCGACGGCACCCTGCCGGATTTCAACATCGGCACCAATCTGGGCGCGACCTGCGATCGGGCGATTGAACAGGCGGTCCTGGATCTCTGCCAGGCCGCACCGGGCTATTCCGCGATCCTGAACGGACGGTTCAAGGGCGGCTGGACCACGCGCCACTACGGGCACCCCGACGAGGGGTTGCATGCGATCCAGATGGAGCTGGCGCAGTCCACCTACATGCAGCAATCCCCACCCTGGACCTATGACGCCGCACGCGCCGACCGGATGCGCGCGTCCCTCAAGACCATTCTCGAAACTCTGTCCGCCTGGAGGCCCCGATGAGCGACCCGCGCAAGAATACCCGTGACATCTATCCCGCGACCGGCACGGACCTGACGGCGAAAAGCTGGCTGACCGAGGCCCCGCTGCGGATGCTGATGAACAACCTGCACCCCGACGTGGCCGAGAACCCGCACGAACTGGTGGTTTATGGTGGGATCGGCCGCGCCGCGCGCACCTGGGCCGATTTCGACAGCATCGTCGCCAGCCTGCGCGACCTGGAGGGCGACGAAACCCTGGTGGTGCAGTCGGGCAAGCCAATCGCCATCGTCAAGACCCATACCGACGCGCCACGCGTGCTGATCGCCAACTCCAACCTGGTGCCGCATTGGGCGACCTGGGATCATTTCAACGAGCTCGATAAGAAGGGTCTGGCGATGTATGGCCAGATGACGGCGGGCTCGTGGATCTACATCGGCAGCCAAGGGATCGTTCAGGGCACCTATGAAACCTTTGTCGAGGCCGGGCGCCAGCATTACGGCGGCAATCTGACAGGCAAATGGATCCTCACCGGCGGTCTGGGCGGCATGGGCGGCGCGCAACCGCTGGCGGCGGTGATGGCGGGCGCGTGTTGCCTGGCGGTCGAATGCAACCCCGACAGCATCGATTTCCGTCTGCGCACCCGCTATGTCGACGAAAAGACCGACAGTCTGGACGAAGCCCTCGCGATGATCGACCGCTGGACCATGGCGGGCGAGGCGAAATCGGTGGGGCTTCTGGGCAATGCCGCCGATGTCTTCCCCGAGCTGTATCGCCGGGGTATCCGCCCCGATCTGGTCACTGACCAGACCAGCGCCCATGATCCGCTGCACGGCTACCTGCCGCAGGGCTGGACGATGGCCGATTGGAAGGCAAAGCAGGAAACCGACCCGAAAGCCGTTGAAAAAGCGGCGCGGGCCAGCATGAAAACCCATGTCGCGGCAATGGTCGATTTCTGGAACGCGGGCGTTCCGACGCTGGATTACGGCAACAACATCCGCCAGGTCGCGCTGGAGGAAGGGCTGGAAAACGCCTTTGCCTTTCCCGGCTTCGTGCCCGCCTATATCCGCCCGCTGTTCTGCCGCGGCATCGGCCCGTTCCGCTGGGTGGCCTTGTCGGGCGACCCCGAGGATATCTACAAGACCGATCAGAAGATGAAAGAGCTGTTCCCCGAGAACACGCATTTGCATCAGTGGCTGGACATGGCCCGCGAACGCATCACCTTTCAAGGCCTGCCCGCGCGGATCTGCTGGATCGGGTTGGGCGACCGGCACCGTGCGGGGCTTGCGTTCAACGAGATGGTCGCCAGCGGCGAACTCAAGGCTCCCGTCGTGATCGGGCGCGACCATCTCGACAGCGGCTCGGTCGCCTCGCCCAACCGGGAAACCGAGGCGATGAAGGACGGTTCGGACGCCGTGTCGGACTGGCCGCTGCTGAACGCGCTGGTGAACACCGCATCGGGCGCCACCTGGGTCAGCATCCATCACGGCGGCGGCGTCGGCATGGGGTTCAGCCAGCATGCGGGCGTGGTCATCTGCGCCGATGGCACACCCGAAGCGGCCAGACGGCTGGAGCGTGTGCTGTGGAACGACCCGGCCAGCGGCGTCTGGCGCCACGCCGATGCCGGCTACGAGGACGCCGTGGCCTGTGCTCGCGAACACGGCTTGCGCTTGCCGCGCATCCTGGGAGCCTGATCCGCAAACCAGGGCGACCCCAGGTCCAGTTTCTGCCCTTTCGCGAGGTGCCGGTTCGCCCGCGGGAGCCCGCAGTCAGGCAAGCACCCGCGGGCAGCCCCGCTTCGGGGTGCTTCCGTTCGTCGTGTCGAACCCGTTGGCGTGCCGCAGACCCAAGCCGTCCCGCATCCGGCGACCGGGTTCGCCCCCGCGCAATTGCCGTGCGGTCAGGGGAAAAACAGCTATCGCGTCAGCCAACCGGCGCGGCGTATTCGGCGTCCAGGACCGGCTCTTGCCAGTCCACGGTCACGCCGTCCAACGCCTCGGCAATCGCCAGATGCGACATCGCCACGTCTGGCGCGGCACCATGCCAGTGCCGCTCACCCGGTTCGAACCAGACGATATCGCCGGGGCGGATTTCGTGAACCGGGCCACCCGCGCGCTGCACGCGACCAATTCCTGACAGAACGATCAGCGTCTGGCCCAACGGGTGCGTGTGCCAGTTGGTGCGCGCGCCGGGCTCGAAGGTCACCGTCAGGCCGCCGACGCGCGCCGGGTCATCACGCTTGAAAGAAGCGTCGAGCCGCACCGATCCGGTGAAATACTCTGCCTGGCCGGGTCGCGAAGGCATCGCACCGTTGCGCTGGATTTCCATGATCTTTCTCCTTTCAGGGTCGTGCTTCAGGCCGCGTCGATGGTGAACCGCGCGGCGATCGACACCGGGAAATTCACCGAGCGCGCGATGAAGCAGACCTTGTGAATCTCGTGGTGAAGGGCCTCGGCCCGCGCCAAGTCGGCCCCCGGGCGCACCGTGATCTCGGGCCGCAGAACGGCCGAGACAAACCGCGCGGCGCCGTTCGCCTCAACCTCTCCCAGTCCCTCGGGCGTGTCTTCGTAACCGGTGACGACAATCCCTGCGTCCGAGGCAAGATGAAGATACCATAGCATATGACAGGCCGAAAGCGCGCTGAGCAGCAAATCCTCAGGGTTCATCAACGCCGGATCGCCGCCCAGCATCGGATCGTTGGAACAGGAAATCACCGGCTTGCCCGGCACGGCGACATCCCAGTTGCGTGTATATCCGCGATAACTGGCGGTGCCCTGTCCGGTGTTCCCGGTCCAGCGGATATGCGAGGTATAGGCGTGGCGTTTCATCCGGCTCCCCCAGTCAGGGCCTGCCAGGCGAGGCTGGCGGCAATCGCCCACATGATGACACCAATCCCCCCCTCCAGCACAACCCAGGATCGGGGCCGCGCAAGGATCGGCGCCAGGCTCCGCGCACCATAGCCCAGCGCCGTAAAGAACACCGCCGAAGAAAACACCGCGCCAAGCCCGAACGCGGCCTGAAACGGAGCGTATTGCGCCGACAGCGCGCCCAGCAACGCCAGCGTATCGAGATAGACATGCGGGTTGAGCCAAGTCAGCGCCAGTACCGTCAGGACGACGCGACGCGCCGTCGCAGGCGCCCCGGCCCCCGCAGTCAGCGCCTCTGCGCCTTGCCACGCGGCGCGAAACCGCAGCGCGCCATAGCCCAGCAGGAACACCACCCCGCCCCAAAGCATCACCGGCATCAGCCAGGGCGCGCGTTCGGCGGCGACCGAAAACCCGGCGACGCCCGCGATGATCAGAACCGCGTCCGACCCCGCGCAAAGCACCACCACCAGCCCGACATGTTCGCGCTTCAGCCCCTGGCGCAGCACAAAGGCATTCTGTGCGCCAATCGCGGCGATCAGGCTCAACCCGGACAGGAAACCGGCAAGACAGGCAGCAAACATCGATAGCCTCTTTCACGGATCCGCCGGTTGAACGCCATGGTTTCGCAATTGTAAACCCGCGCCACCCGAGAAACCGTGGCTCAGATCAGCGTGCGCTGTCTGCTTTCCCCTGCGCGTTCTCGACATCGGGGTCGGTGCATCCACGGGGCAGATTGGCAATTTCGGTCATCGCCAGGAACCGCGCCTGGTCCAGATGTTCGGCCAGCGCGTTCAGCCGGTGCAGGCGCGCATAGGTTTGCAGATCTTCCAGAACCCGTATCATCCATTCATGCTGCACATCGCTGCTCCTGCCTGTGACCGGTGGCAGAGGATAGGCAGGGCTGTGTTGAGAAACCGTTGATCGCGTTGCGGCGGCGGAGGCAACCGCCGCGTCATAATCTGCGCGCCCAATCCAGCCAGTCCAGTGACGCCCCGGTCTCGGTGCCAGGCCGGTACTCGGCCCCCAGTGGGCGGGTCCAGCCCAACCGCGCGATGGCCCGGAATACCTGCCGGTAGTCGAGATCTCCATGATCGGGCGCACCCCGATCGGGGACGGCGGCAAACTGGATATGCCCGATCATCGGCCAGAGGGTTTCAAGCCGCGCGATCACGTCGCCCTCGGTGCGACCGACATGGTAGCAATCGAACATCAGCCGCGCATTTGTCCGCCCAAGCTCGGCAAGGATCGTCTGCGCCTGCGCAGTAGTGTTCAGAAAATACCCCGGCGCGTCATACCGGTTGAGGGGTTCGATCAGGATCGTGATCCTGTGCGGCGCGGCGCGGTCGCAAGCGTATCGCAGCGTATCAAGGAACGCCGCGCGGGCCTCTGGCCCTTCGGCGACGCCCGCCATGACATGAAGGCTCTGCGCGCCGATGGCGCAGGCATAGCCCAACGCCTCGTCTACCGCCGCGCGGGCCTCTGCGCCGCGCCCCGGCAACGCCGCCAATCCGTTTTCACCCCGCGAAAGGTCGCCGCGCCGCGTGTTCAGCCCCAGCATCGGCAGGCCGGTTTCATCCAGCGCGCGACACATGGCATCCACGGGCACCTCATAAGGCCAATGGCATTCGACCGCGTCGAATCCGGCCCGCTTCGCCGCGCGAATCGCCGCGGGCAGCGGGAGGTCGGTCCACAAGAACCCGAGGTTGGCCGAAAACCGCATGTGATCCCCCAAACTGTCCGCGATCAGCCGGCCCAGGGCCCGTGGAACCCGGTGCCGTCGCGATCCCGCCGCTCGAACCCGTGGGCGCCGAAGAAATCGCGCTGCGCCTGGATCATGTTCGCGGTCGAACGCTCGGTGCGCATCATGTCGAAATAGCCCAGCGCGGCGGTCAGCGCGGGCACCGGCAGGCCGTGTGTCATCGCCACCGTGGCGGTCTTGCGCAGCGCGGGCGCGTGGCGCTGGACCAGGTCGGCAAAAACCGGCGCCAGCATCAGGTTGCGATCAGGCGACTCGGTCAGCGCGTCTGCCATGTCGTTGAGCATCCGCGAGCGTATGATGCAGCCCGCGCGCCAGACCCGCGCGATGGACGGCAGGTCCAGCGACCAGTCAAACGCCGCGCCCGCCCCGTTGAGCAATGCGAACCCCTGCGCGTAACACAGGATCTTGCCGGCGATCAGCGCCGCCATCAGGTCGTCGAGGGTCAAAGCCCCCTCAGGCAGCGCGCCTGGGGCCGCCCCGAACCGCGCCTGACCCGCTCGCCGCGCATCCAGAGCCGCCGAAATGTTGCGCGCTGCCACCGCCGCCTCGATCACCGGGATCGGCGCCCCCAGGTGCTGCGCCTCGACCGCTGTCCAGCGCCCGGTGCCCTTTTGCCCCGCGCGATCCAGGATCACGTCGAGCATCGCCGCGCCGGTCTCGGGGTCGGTGGCCTCGGCGACGCTGGCCGAAATTTCGACCAGGTAGGAGTGCAGCGGGCCGTCGTTCCAGCGTGCGAAAACCGGCGCGATCTGCTGCGCCGTCATCCCCAACCCGTCGCGCATCACACCGTAAACCTCGGCGATCAGTTGCATATCGGCGTATTCGATTCCGTTGTGCACGGTTTTCACGAAATGCCCCGCGCCGCCCTCGCCCATCCAGGCGGCGCAGGGCACGCCGTCATACGCGGCGGCGATGGCGCGCAGGACAGGTGCGACGCGGTCCCAGGCCGCAGGCGCGCCGCCGCCCATGATCGACGGGCCGTGCCGTGCCCCTTCGGCGCCGCCAGAAACACCGATGCCGATGAACCCCGCCCCCAGTTCCGCCGCGCGCCGCTGGGTATCGCGAAAATTGGCGTTGCCCGCGTCGATGATCAGATCGCCCGGGTCCATCAAGGGCCGAAGGGCCGCGATCTGCTGATCCACGACCGCACCGGCGGGAACCATCAGGATGATCTTGCGCGGGCGGGCAATCGCGGCGACCAGGGCGGCCAGCGTCGCCGTCGGCGTTATCCGCGTGGCCAATGCGCCCGCGTCCCGCACGAACCCCTCGGTCACTGTGTGGGTCCGGTTGAACACTGCGATGTCGAACCCTTTTTCCGCGATATTGAGCGCCAGCATCGCGCCCATGGTGCCCAGCCCGATCAGGCCGATAGAGGACAGCGCCGGGTCTGCGTCGGTCAGGTCGGTATCGGTCACGGGCATGCCCCTTGTCCTGTGGCGGTTTGCCCTAACATGCGCATCGCGGTGCAGGTTGACCAGCCCCAAGGCGCGCGGCCTCGCCATGGCAAAGGGGCCGCCCGAAACGGACGGCCCCCTGAATTGACATTACTCTGCCTTCAGCGGCGACCAGCCTCCAGCGCATCCTCAAAGGTGCGCAACCCGGTGGTCGGGGCCTGCACCAGGACGGCCATGTTACCCGGCTTGTGCTGGTTCTTCAGCATCATCATATGCGCCGCGGGGATCTGGTCCCAGGGAAAGACCTCGGACATGCAGGGGTCGCGGCGGCGTTCCAGCATCAGCCGGTTGGCCGAGGCCGCCTGTTTCAGGTTGGC
>JAGRMK010000127.1 GCA_020441345.1 Paracoccaceae bacterium | reverse complement strand
CGATCATCACGCACATCAGCGCCTCTTCGATGCCCTCGTTGCGCAGCCCCCGGTAGACCCCCGGCGGGACCGAGATCAGGTCGCGTTCGGTCAGCACGGTTTCGACGGTCTCGCCCTGGTGCTCTATGAACAGGCGAATCTTGTGACCCTTGAGGATGAAGAACACCTCTTCGGCATCGCGGTGGATATGCGAGGGGCCTTCGCAGCCCGCCGGCAGAACCATGGTCGAAAAGGTGAAATTTTCGGCCGGAACCACGTTCTCGTCATCCGAAACGCCGGTCGCACCGGTGCCCAGATAGCGCATCTGCGCGCGCCGGTATTTGGGGTCGTAATCGGCCTGGAATTTCAGCGCGTCCCAGTCGAGCGTGCGGGTCTCGTAGCGCGCGACGCGGCTTTCTATCCAGTCGCCCAGCGATTTTCCCTCGGGGATGCGGACATCTTCGGGTTCGATGCTGGGAAAGGTCTTGGGTGCGGTGCTCATGGCAATCTCCTTGGTCTGTCAGGTGAAATCGGGGGACAGCGCCCGCCGCTCGAACTCGGTGAGGCGGGCATAGAACGTATCGACCTGCGCCTGGGCGCCGCCGCCGCGCATGCGGGCGTTGCGCGCGGCAATATCGGCGTCGGTTTCCAGCGCGCCCAACTCGCCAACCCGGCGCGAGGCCTCTTGCACAAAGGCGCAGATCGGTTGGCGTTCGGCGCCAAACGCCGCCAGCGCCGGCTCTGGTGCCGCGCGAGACAGGTGCCGCGCCAACGCGACGCCATCGGCCATCGCGGCGGCCCCGCCCTGTCCCATGAACGGGGTCGCGGCATGCGCGGCATCGCCGATCACCACCACCCGGCCCCGGTGCCAGGGCAACGGCAGCGCAACCTCTTCGATCGCGGTGAACAGCACTTCGGACCGAGGCCCGAGATCGTCCAGAAACGCCCGTGCCGGACCGTCGAATTCGGCGAACTGCCCGGCCATCGTCGCGGGCCAGTCAGCGCGCGGGATATGCGCGGGCTTGGGGCCCGGCACGGTGCCGAACGTATAAAGCCGGTCATCGCTGATCGGCATGATACCGAACCGCTTACCGCGCCCCATCTGCATGATCTTGTCGGTCAGAGCGGCAGGGCGCGCGTGGACCGAACGCCAGACGGTAAAGCCCGAATACCGCGGCGCGACATCAAACCCGGCCAGTGCCCGCGTTGTGGAGCGCAGCCCCTCGGCGATGACCAGAAGGTCGGTTTCCAGTGCCCTTCCGTCGCTCAACGTCAGCGAGACCCGCCCGCCCCGCTGTGCCAGCAATGCAATCGAGGCATCCAGCGTGACCGGCACGCCCAGTTCCTGCATCCGCATCGACAGGATACGGTGCAATTCGGCGCGACGAATGCCCAGGATCGCGGGGATCCGGCCCGCGTCGCGGCTGGGGTAATGCGTCACCGTCAGCGGCATGCCGGACTGGTCGAAATAGGCGTTGCGCCCCTCGGGCACGGCGAACCCGGCGCGCAATATCGCCGGAAGAACCCCCAGATCGCGCAACGACTCCAGCCCGTTGGCATAAAGGAAGATACCCGAGCTGGCGAATTCCCAGCGTGCGGCGCGTTCGATCACCTGCACCGCATGCCCCGCCTGTGCCAGCGCAATCGCGGCGGCGCACCCGGCAATCCCGGCGCCTGCGATGGTGATGGAAAGGGAGGCAGGCATCGTTCAGTGGTCCTTTTTCGGGATGTAGTGCAGCAGCCGTTCTTCGGCCCAGGCCAGCACGGAATAGAGCACGATACCGATCAGGGTCAGCAGCACGATGGCATTGAACACCATCGCCGCGTTGGCTTGTCCGCCACCGTAGGAAATCAGGAACCCGAGTCCCGTGTTGCCGCCGACCAACTCGCCCACCGTCACGCCGATCACCGCCAGCGTCGAGGCAATGCGCAGCCCGGCCATCAGGTTCGGCAGCGTCGAGGGAAATTCGACCTTCAGGAAAATCTCCCAGCGGGTCATCGAATAGGCGCGCGCCAGGTTCACCATGTCGCGATCCACGGTCTTCATCGCCGCCAGCACGTTCACCAGCACCGGGAAGAAGACGATCAAAACGGTCACCAGCAGCTTGGGGATCGCGTTGTAACCGAACCACATGATGAACAGCGGCGCAAAGGCAACCTTGGGGGCGATTTGCAACGCCAGGATATAGGGCGAGAGCACGCGCTCCCAGAACTGCGAGAACCCCAGCAAATAGCCGATCATCGCCCCCAGCGCCGAACCGATGGCAAAGCCAAGCAGCGTATACCACGCGGTCGAAACGGTATTGGCGATCAGGTTCTCGCGGCGGTACATGCGGCCCAACTCGGTCAGCATGTCGGTCACGGTCGGAATGATGAACCGGGGAATGCCCAGGGCTGGCGGCAGGAACTGCCAGATCAGCAGCAGGATCGACAAGATCACGATCCCCATCACGGTATGGCTGTTGGCTAATCGCATAGGCGTCAGATCCCGGTTGAAGCGGCCGTTGAAAGGCAAGGGATCCCCGGCCGCCGCCCGCGAACGGGTCGGCGTTGGCAACGGCCGGGGGTATGGTGGTAGAGCGTTACTCGGCGACGAAATCGTTGCTGTAGGTGTCGGCAATCGGCACCGCGGCATTCACGATCTCGTTTGCAACATAGAAATCCTGGATCTGCTGCAACTCGGATTCGCTGAACCGGCCCAGGGCACGGCCCTCGGCGGGGGCGTAAACGCTGTCAACATAGAAGCGCATGATGCGCTCGATCTGGTCGACGTTCTCGGCGTGGCGGTCGACAAAGCCGACGTATTCCTGCGCCGCGACGGCCGGGTCATTGATGATGTCCTGCACCGCGCGCAGGGTGGCGGTCACGAAACCGCGCACCGCCTCGGGGTTCTCGGCGATAAAGGCGTCCGAAGCGATGATCGCCTGCGCCTGCGCCGGGAATACAGAGCGCGCCGGAGCGATCGTCAGGTCAACGCCCGCGTCCTGAATGGCGATGATCCATTCGGGAACACCCGCCATCGCGTCGATGCTGCCGGCGATCATGTTCTGGATGATGCCGCCCGGCCCAAGCGCCTGAAGGTCAACATCGTTCCGCGACAGGCCTTCGTTCGCCAGCACCGCCAGCGTGTTGTAATAGGCCGTGTCCTGGAACCCGGTCACACCCACCGGATGCCCGGCGAAATCGGCCGGCCCGGTGATACCGCTGTCATTGCGCCAGGCCAGTTGCGTCAGGCCCTGACCGCCCAGCAGCGCAACGCCGCGGATCTCAAGCCCGTTGGCGCGCACGATCATCGCCGTGTCGCCCATGCCGCCGCCCAGATCGGCGTTGCCGACCGCGACTTGCGTCGCGACATCGGCGCCGCCCTGGCCTATGCGGAACGTCACGTCCAAACCGGCATCGGCGTAATAGCCCTTGTTCAACGCCAGTTGAAACGGCGCGAAGGCCGGCAGGAAATCGGGTGCCGGGAACAGATAGGTGACGGCGGTCTGTGCCGAGGCGGCGACCCCCGCCATGGCCAGCCCGGCCGCTGCGGCAAAGCCAAGAATGGTATGCTTCATGTGTCTTCTCCCGTTGGTTGGATCGATCGTGTCATGCGGCCCGTTGATCGAGACGCAGCAGTTTGAAGATTTCACCCGCGTGCTGGTGCACCTCGGGCATTTGGCGGCGGCGCAACGGATGCGCGCGGTCCGGCAGGTCGATGGGAATTTCCCGCATCACGGTGCCGGGGCGTTCCGATAACACCAGAACGCGGTCCGACATGATCACCGCCTCGCTCAGATCATGGGTGATCAACAGCGTTGTGATCCCGGCCTCCTGGATGGTTTCGGCAAAGGAATTCTGGATCAGCAGCTTGGTCTGCGCGTCGAGGGCCGAAAACGGCTCGTCCAGCAGGATGATGTCGGGATCGATGGCCAGGGTGCGGGCCAGCGCCGCGCGCTGGCGCATGCCGCCCGACAACTGATGGGGATACTGGTTTTCGAACCCCGCCAAGTGGCAGCGTTCCAATTCCGCCATCGCGCGGTCGCGCCGTTCGGCCTTGCCGACGCCGCGCGATTCCAGGCCGAATTCGACGTTCTTGATGATCGTCCGCCAGGGCAGCAGCAGATCCTTTTGCAGCATGAACCCCACATGCGGGTTGGGTTTCGTCACCACCTCGCCCGAGACCAGAACCTCGCCCGTGGTTGGCTGATAGAGACCCGCCGTCATGCTCAGGATCGTGCTTTTGCCGCACCCCGAGGGGCCGACAACCGACACGAATTCACCCTCGTTGACTTTGAAATCGATCCCCTCGACCGCCGTCAGGCGTTTGCCGCCCGGAACGTCGAAGGACTTGGAAACGTTTCGAAATTCAAGCGCCATAGCCATGTTCCGCATAGGCGCTGTCAAGCTCGGCGTTGATCGCGGCCAGTTCCCGGGCCAACAGGTCGGCGTCCCAATCCATGCGCCCGCTGACCGGCGCGGCCAGCCCGCGCTGAGCCAACCCTTCTGCAACCTTGCCGAAATCGTGCTGCCCGGTGCCCATGATCTCCATCATCGCTTCGGCCAGCGCAGTTTCCGCGCCGTTCAACGCGCGCCCCAGCGACTGATGCGCCAGAGCCGGACGGCTGGTGTCGCGGGCGCGCTGTGAAAGGCGATCCTTGAAAGCATCCATGAGTGGCTCCTGTTCTGGGCGCCGAGCCGGCGCGGGGGTGGACAGGGCGTGGAAGCCCCGATTGCTGCCTGATATGTGTTCAAATATAAACAGCATGTTCATTATTGACGCTTTAAAAGATTCGGTCAAGAAATTTGTTCCGGCCTTTCCACGTCCCCTCTGCCATCCGATCGGTTCGGTCCGTTTTGACGATTGCGGCACGGCATCGTCACACGTAAGACTGGGTGTTCAAATATGAAGGCTTTAACCGTGTCCGAGACAGATAGCAGCGAAACCGACGCCAGCAACGCCTATTCCGTGCCGCCGGTGCATCGCGCCTTTACCCTGCTGCGGCATATTGCTGGCGGCGGTCGCTGTCGCAATGCTTCGGCGACGGCGCGCGAACTGGGGATCAACCGCACGACTCTGATCCGTCTGTTGCACACGCTTGAAGCCGAGCGAATGATCGAATCGGTCGATGACGGACTGAGCTGGCAACTGGGGCCCGGCATGATCGCGCTGGCCGCCGAGGCGCTGAAATCGCGCGACGTGGTGCGCGTCGCTCAGCCGGTGATGGCGCGTCTGGCGGCACAGACCGGGCTGTCGTCGCATCTGGGCGTCTTGGACGGGCGCGAGATCATCTATCTGTTGCGCGAAACACCGAACTCGCATCTGGTGTCGAACGTGCGCGAGGGCTCGCGCCTGCCGGCTCATGCGACCACGGTTGGCCGTGTCCTGCTGGCGTATCTGCCGCCCGAGGATCTGCTACGGCTCTATGCCGAGGCACCGATGACCCGCGCCACCGACAAGACCGCGACCACGCTGGAGGCGCTGCAACACCAGATCGCCGCCGACCGGGACCGGGGTGCGGCCTGGAGCGCGGGCAATTTCGAGCGCGGCATCGGATCCTGCGCGGCGCCGATTTTCGACCATCAGGGCCGGGTGATCGCGGCCATCAACGTCACGGGGCCCGAATCGCAATTCGTTCCCGACACGCCGCAAGCCGCCGCCATCGAGGCGCAGATCAAATCTGCGGCCGCGCAGATTTCGGCCTCGCTGGGGTATTCGGGCTGAGCCTTCACGCCGGATAGACCGCCGCCTCGTAAAGCGCCTGCGCGCGCGCCGCGACGGGCCCCGGCACGCCCGCACCGATCGCGCGCCCGTCGATCCGCGTCACCGGCGTCACCCCGCCCAGGGTGCCGGTGACAAAGGCCTCGTCGGCCGCATAGACCTGCGCCAGGGTAAAATCGCCTTCCTCCACCGTCAGCCCCGCTTCGCGGCAGGCGTCGATCACCGCCCGTTGGGTGATGCCCCGGAACGAATAGCGCCCGGTCGAGGTCCAGATCGCGCCCTTGCGCACGATGAAGAAATTGGTCGAGTTGCACGAGGCCACGAAGCCGCGCGGGTCCAGCATCAGCGCCTCGTCGGCGCCCGCGCTGATCGCCTGGATCAGCGCCTGGATCAGGTTCAG
>JAGRMK010000126.1:7483-8257 GCA_020441345.1 Paracoccaceae bacterium | reverse complement strand
TGGGCAGATGCCGCACGTTCTCGCTATTGACCCAGATCATCCCCGCCTCGAGCGCGTCGGAAAAGCGCAGCGCGCGGGTCAGGTCGTTGGTCCAGACATAGCCGGTCAGCCCGTAGTCCACGGCATTCGCGATATCCAGCGCCTCGGCTTCGGTCGAAAAGGTCAACGAAGTCAGGAACGGGCCGAACACCTCTTCCTGAGCAATGCGCATCCGTGGCGTCGCCCCGGTGAACAGCGTGGGGGCGACGAACCAGCCGGCATCGCCGACCTGCGCGCCCCCCGCAGCACAGGTGGCACCCTCGGCCTTGCCGATCTCGACATAGGACATGACCTTGTCGAAATGCACCTTGTGGATCAGCGGGCCGACCTCGGTCGCGCTGTCCAGCGGGTGCCCGACCTTGATCGCCCTGACCCGTGCCGCCAGCTTCTCAAGGAACGCCTCGGCTATCGTGTCCTGCACCAGCAGGCGCGAGGACGAGGTGCAGCGCTCGCCGTTGAGCGAATAGATCATGAAGATCACGGCATCCAGCGCGCGCTCCAGATCGGCGTCGTCGAACACCACGACCGGGTTCTTGCCCCCCAGTTCGAAATGCACGCGCTTGAGCGTATCGGCGCCCTGTTTCATGATCATGCTGCCGGTCTTCGATTCCCCGACAAAGGCGATGGCCTTGATGTCCGGGTGCTCGGTCAGGGCGCGACCCGCATCCTCGCCGAACCCGTTCACCAGGTTCAGAACCCCGTCGGGCAGACCCGCCTCGTGGCAGATCTCGGCCA
>JAGRMK010000126.1:0-7385 GCA_020441345.1 Paracoccaceae bacterium | reverse complement strand
GGCGTGTTCCAGGGCGTGATCACCCCCACCGGGCCAATCGGCTTGCGGGTGGTGACGTTCATGTGCTGGCCGGTCGGCAGGGTCTGGCCGTCGCGGGCACCGGGGGCGAGATCTGCAAAAAAGCGGAAATTCTCGGCCCCGCGCAGCGCCGCCTTGGACATGAAGCGCCATGCCTGCCCGGTGTCCCAGCATTCGCAGAGCGCGATTTCCTCGGCCCGTTCGACGATCAGATCGGCGATCCGGTGCAGAATCGCCTTGCGTTTGGCCCCGTCCATCGCCGCCCAGGCGGGAAACGCGGCCTTGGCTGCTTTCGCGGCGGCGTCGACATCGACGGCGGTGCTGCGCGACACGGCGCAGATCACGCTTTCATCGACCGGCGAGCGCGTCTCGAAGCTGCCACCCTGACCCGGCACACTCTGGCCACCGATCAGATTCAGGATACCGCCGTCGCGGAACCGGGCGAGGTGTGTGTCCAGCTTGGCGAGACGTTGGTCGAGGTCTGTCATTGCTGCATGTCCTTGGGCAAAAAGCGGCGGATCGAGCTGGCTTTGGGGCTCAGCGCGGGGTCGATGTCGCGCATTTCCAGCGAGAGCATCAGCGAGTGTTGCGCCATGTCGGCGGCGCAATACCCCTCGGCGGCGGCAAAGAGATGCGCGGTCGCACGGGCCTTGTCGGCGTCGGACCGACCGCCGCGCAGACGCACGGATATGTCGATGAATGCGTGATCGGGATTGCCATCGGCGATCACCACGTGATCGGCGGCAAAGGCCCGCACCCGGATACCGGCGGGCGGGAACACCCCGGTTTCGATCGCCGCGTCGCGCAGCACCCGCAAAAGACCCGGCATGTCCAGCCGCGTTTCCAGATTGCGCGAATACTCGAGTGACAGATGCGGCACCGGCGCCTCCCTTTTAATTGCTTTGTTAAGCGTTTTTCCCGGTTCTGTCAATCAGTCTTGCGCAAGATGCTTGATTTGGGGCCGGTGATCGGCCAAAGCCGGGGCATGACGCACCCCACACTCCGCCGCACCGCCCGTTCCCTGCCCATCGCGCTTTTGCGTGCACGTGAAACCGTCATGGGACCGGTGCGCGAAATGCTGGCGACAAGCGGTGTCAATGAACAAAAGTGGCGTGTCCTGCGCGTGCTCGACGAGGGCGGCGCGCTGGATCAGAGCCTGCTGGCCGAACGTGCCTGCCTGCAACTGCCCAGCCTGACGCGGATCCTGCGTGCGATGGAGGATCAGGGTCTGGTGACACGCGCCACCGACCCCGACGACCGCCGCCGGTCCATCGTGACGATCAGCGCGGCGGGCGAGGCGGTGCTTTCGGATCATGCCGCCGAAGCGTCGGAAATCTTTGACCGACTCGAAGCCGCTTATGGCCGCGAGCGGATGAACCAGTTGCTCGACCTGCTCGAAGACCTGACGCGCACCGACAAGCCGGGCTGAGCGCGGTCAACTGCGCACCAGCCAGGCCTGTGCCAGCGGCAGCACGACCGAGAGCGCGCGCGCCGACCGTTCCACGCCACCGGGTTCGGCGAGGCGCGGAATGATCCAGCCGACATAGGTCAGCGCCCGCATCAAGAGGAATAGGTCCAGCATCCGGGGATCGACGGCGCGGCGCGCGGCATAACCCGCCAGCAGAGCCCCGCGCAACAAAGCGTAATCCGGCGCGGCAAGCTGGCGCATCAGCACGGTCGCCAGGTCGAAATCCCGAAACCCCCAGCCGCCGTCATCGAAATCGATCAACGCCAGCGTATCGCCGTCGATCATCACGTTCTCGGTAATCGCGTCAGCGTGGATCAGGCCGAAATCCTGCGCGCTTTCGGCGCGGGCCAGTTCCGCATTGGCCCGGTCACGCACAGCCAAAAGCAACGCGCGCTGATCCGGAGACAGGTGCGGATTGTCCCAGAACGGCCCCCAGAGCGGCGTGGCCCCGACCAGCCCCGCGCGATCCCATCTCGGGCGGGTGAAACCGGCGGGTGGGGTCCAGCCATCGGACAGATCGTGCAACCGGGCCAGCAACGCGCCCAGCCGACGCATGTGCCCCGCACGATCCGCGATCCCGTCCAGCGCGCCGTGCTTGCCGACAATGCGCCCCGGCAACCAGGTCAGCAGGTCCACCGCGACGCCGTCGATCTCTTCGATGAGCCGCCCCGCGGTTGAGCGCAGGGGCTGCGGCACCGCCATGCCGCTCGCGTGCAGCGCCGCCATCCAGTCCAGTTCCGAATTCAGTTCGTCCGCGCTGCGATAGCCCGCGCGGTGCAGGCGCAGCGCATAGGCGCCCTTCGCCGTTTCCGCCCGCCAGACCGTGTTTTCGCGCTGCGCCGCCAGCGTTAGGCGCTCCGGGTCCAGCCGCCACAGCGCCGCCGCCTGATCGACGATCCGCCTCATGCCAGCGGGGTCTGGGCCAGAACCGTATCCAGCGTGTCGATCACCTGATCGACATTCGCGCGCGAGAACGGCATCGGTGGACGCATCTTCAGCACGTTGTAGTGCACACCCAGGAAGTTCAGCAGCACGCCCCGGTCGCGCATCCCGTTGACCAGCCGCTGCACATAGGCGGTCGCCGGGGTCTTTGTGTCGCGGTCCAGAACCATTTCGGCACCAAAGAACAGCCCCGCGCCGCGCACATCGCCGATCGCCGGATGCCGGGTTGCCAGTTCGCGCAGCCCCTGTTTCGCGTAGGCGCCGACCCGCTCGGCATTGTCCTGCAACCCTTCGTCCTGGATCACGCGCAGTGTTGCCATGGCCGCCGCGCAGGACACGGGATTGCCACCAAAGGTGTTGAAATACCGGAACCGCTCGCGAAAGGCGCGCATGATCTCGGACGGCGCGACCACCGCCGCCACCGGATGCCCGTTGGCCATCGGCTTGCCCAGCGTCACGATGTCGGGCGCCAGCCCGATCCGCTGATGGCCCCAGAAATGGCTGCCGACGCGACCGAATCCGGGCTGCACCTCGTCGGCGATGATCACGCCACCCGCGGCGCGAACCACCGCGACCGTGGGCTCAAGCCAGCCGCGCGGCAAGTCCGGGAACCCTTCGTTGGCGAAGAACGGGCACAGGATCAGGGTCGAGAACCCGTGGCCACGTGTCTCAAGCGCGTCGATCTGCTGTTGCACCCGCGCGGCGAAGGCATGGGCATGGGCCATGCCGCCCTCTCCGCCAAGCGGGCGATAGCTGTCGGGCGCGGGCACGAAGGCGACGTTGTCCCAGTATCCGCCCGGCGGCGGGTTCGAGCGCGAGAGCTGGTGCACCGCCGTGGTGTTGCCGTGATAGGTGTGATCGGTCGCGATCACTCCGGTCTTGCCGGTCACCGCCTGCGCCATGCGCAGCGCGACATCGTTCGCCTCGGAGCCGGTGCAGCACATCAGCGCGGTGTCAAAGGGTGCATCGAAGGTCGCGGTCAGGGCCTCGACGTAATCCAGAACGCCCTCGTGGAGGTAACGGGTATGCGTGTTCAGCGTGCCCGCCTGCTGGCAGATCGCCTCGACCACGCGCGGATGGCAATGGCCGACATGCGGCACGTTGTTGTAGCAGTCCAGATATTGCTGCCCGTCGGCATCCCAGACATGCACCCCCTGCCCGCGCACCAGATGCACGGGTTCGTCGTAAAAAGTCTTGACGTTCGGGCCCAGCAGCCGCGCGCGCCGGGCGAGTAGGGTTTCGCTCATAGCTGGATCCAGGCGGTTTTCAGGTTCACGTATTTGTCCAGAGCGTGCAGCGACTTGTCATGCCCGTTGCCGGATTGGCGATGACCGCCCAGCGGCACGGTGTTGTCGGCGCCGCCATAGGTATTGACGTGGACGACGCCCGCGTCGATGGCGCGGACCATGCGGTGCGCGCGGCCCAGGTTGCCGGTCCAGACCGCCGCCGCCAGCCCGTAGTCGGTGCCATTGGCCAGCCGCACGGCCTCGTCTTCGGTGTCGAAGGGCGTCACCGCCAGAACCGGGCCGAACACCTCGTCGCGCGACAGGGTCATCGCCGGGGTCACGCCATCGAACACCGTCGGCGCGAAATACGAACCGCCGGTTTCGGCCAGGATCCGCGCGCCGCCCGCCAGCAAGGTACCGCCCTCGGACAGGGTGGTCTCGACGAAACCGGCGACGCGCGAGAGCTGCGCCTCCGAGGCAATGGCCCCGGCCTGGGTGCCCAGGTCCAGCGGGTTGCCCACCTTCATCGCACCGGCCTCTTCGGCCAGCAGCGCCGCGAATTCCGCGTGCACCGAGCGTTCCACCAGCAGCCGCGACCCGGCGACGCATACCTGCCCCGAATTGCGAAAGATCCCGGCCGCGCTGACCTTGGCCGCCTGCCGCAGGTCCGGCGCATCGGCAAAGACAACGTTGGGCGATTTGCCCCCCAGTTCCAGATAGACGCGCTTGATGTTCGAGCGCGCGCTGTAGTCCAGCAGCTTGCGCCCGACCCCGCCCGAACCAGTGAACACCAGCACATCGACATCGCTGTGCAGGCCCAGCGCCTCGCCACAGACCGCGCCCTGCCCGGTCACGACGTTCAGAACACCATCGGGCAGGCCGCATTCGGCGCAGATCTCGACCAGACGCAGCAGCGACAACGAGGCCACCTCGGAAGGTTTCAGCACCACCGAATTGCCCATCGCCAGAGCCGGCGCAATTTTCCACGCGCCGATCATCAGCGGGAAATTCCACGGCACGATGGCGCCGACGACGCCGACCGGCTCGCGGTGGATCAGGCCCAGCACGTTGCCCGCCGTGGGGGCGATCTCGCCGTTCACCTTGTCGATCGCCTCGGCGTAATAGCGAAAGGTCTGCGCGGCGCTGCCCGGCTCGGCCTTGATCGCCATGGAAATCTCGGTGCCATTGTCGCGCACGCCCAGCACCGCAAGCGCCAGAGCCTCGCGTTCCAGGGCGTCGGCGATGCGATGCAGAACCTTCTTGCGCTCGGCCGGGGCCGCCCGCGACCAGACGCCCGACGCGAAGGCCCGGCGCGCGGCGGCGACGGCGGCATCCACATCCACCGCGCCCGCGTCGGCAATGGTCGTCAGATCGCGGCCGTCGATCGGCGAGGTCACAGACAGCACCGCCCCCGATTGCGCCGCGCGCCACGCGCCGTCGATGAACAACCCACCCGGCGCCACCGGGGCCGCAGCCAGCGCATCAATTTTCAACTGGTCCATCGAGGTTATCCTTGTGTTGTCCGGTTCATTATATACACCGCCGTTTCAAATAAGTCTTGCGTCAAAGCCGGATTCGATCAAGACTTTTCTGCGATCATCCCCCAACCCGGCATCGGACCCCATGCGCACCGTCGAAAAAGCCCTCAGATTGCTGGATCTCTTTGACGATCAGCACCCCGACCTGGGGCTGAGCGAGCTTGCGCGTCTCTCAGGCGTGGACAAGGCGACGGTGCTGCGGATGCTGAACGACATGGCCGCGACCGGCCTTGTTGAACAAGACACGCAAACCCGCCACTGGCGGCTGGGTGCCGGTCTGCTGCGGCTGGCGCGGCTGCGCGAGGCGGCGTTTCCAGTCAGTCGCGTGTTGACACCCATTCTGGAACACCTGGCCCAGGCCACCGGCGAAACCGCGCATGCCTCGCTGCTGGCGGGACGCGATCTGGGCACGGTCGGGGTTGCGGAAAGCACCCGCCCGACCCGCGTCTCACTGGACCCCGGCCTTGTGCTGCCGCTGCACGCCACCGCGTCGGGGATCGCGTTCACCGCGTTCGCCCGCCCCGATCTGCGCGAGCAGGTGCTTGCCCGCACGCTCAGCGGCGTCACCCATGCGACACCGACCTCGCGCGCCGCGCTGAGCGACCTGATCGCACAGGCCCAGGCGCGCGGCTATGCCCTTGCCGACCAGACTTTCGAATCCGAGGTCTACGGTGTCGCCATGCCGCTTTTTGGCCCAGACGGTCATGCGGTGGGGGCGTTGGCCGTGGCTTCTCCGTCATCGCGGATCTCTGACGCTCATCTGAAAACCATCGTGACCACCCTCGCCCCTGCCGCCAAAGAGGCGACGCTGGCGATGGGGGGGCGCATTCCCGCCACTCTGAAAATCGTCCTTTGACCCAGGAGTCCGCCATGCCTCGCGACGAAAATTTCCTCAAAGCCAACAATGCCCGTCACCTCTGGCATCCGATGACGCATCCCGCCGATCATCTGCGCAATCCGCCGACCATTGTTACCGGCGGGCGTGGAGTGCGCGTGACCGACATCGACGGGCACGAGGTGGTCGATGGCGTTGGCGGGCTGTGGAACGTCAATCTTGGCTATTCCTGCGAACCGGTGAAGGCGGCGATCAGTGCACAGTTGGAAAAACTGCCCTACTATTCCATATTTCGGGGAACCTCGAATGATTGCGTTATCGAACTGGCGGAAGAACTGCGCGACTTCTTTGCCCCCGACGGGCTGACGCGGGCCTTCTTTACCTCGGGCGGGTCGGACAGCGTGGAAACCGCGCTGCGGCTGTCGCGGCAATACCACAAGATCCGCGGCGAGGCCGGGCGGGTGAAATTCCTGTCGCTGAAAAAGGGCTATCACGGGACGCATTTCGGCGCGGCCTCGGTCAACGGCAATGCCAATTTCCGCACCGCCTATGAGCCGCTTCTGGCGGGCTGCCACCACATTCCCGCGCCTTATACCTATCGCAACCCGTTCAACGAAACCGACCCGGCGAAGCTGGCGCAATTGTGCCTGCAGGCGCTGGAGGACGAGATCGCCTTTCAGGGCGCCGAAACCATCGCCGCCTTCATCATGGAACCGATCCTGGGCGCGGGCGGTGTGATNNCCGCCGCATGCCAGCTTCATGCCCGGCGTCGCCGAGATCTGCCGCAAGAACGGCATCCTGCTGATTGCCGACGAGGTGATCACCGCCTTTGGCCGAACCGGATCGTGGACCGGATCGCGGCACTGGGGGGTGCAGCCCGATTTCACCTGCACCGCCAAGGCCATCACCAACGGCTATTTCCCCTTTGGCGCGGTGATGATCGCTGAGTCTGTCGCGCAGGTGTTCGAGCGGGACGAAACCGGCAAGGCGACGATCGCGCATGGCTATACCTATTCGGGGCATCCGGTGGGTGCGGCGGCGGCCATTGCCTGCCTGGCCGAGACCAGGCGCCTGAATGTCGCGGAAAATGCCGGGGTGCGCGGGGCGGAACTGCATGCCGGGGCGCTGGCGCTGATGGAAAAGCACGCGGCCATCGGCGATGTGCGCGGCGGGCACGGATTGATGGTGGCGATCGAACTGGTCGCCGACCGGGCGACCAAGGCCCCGGCCGCCAAGCCGGTTCCGGCCAAGGTCCAGCAGGTCGCCTATGAGTCGGGCGCGATGATCCGCGTGTCGGGGCCGAACATCATCCTGTCGCCGCCGCTGGTGGTGACCGCCGAGGATGTGCAGGTCATTCT
>JAGRMK010000125.1 GCA_020441345.1 Paracoccaceae bacterium | reverse complement strand
CCGCAGAAATCGGCGATCTGCTTGAAACTGAGGGTGGTGTTGTCCACCAGCCAGACGGCGGTGGCCTTGGCCATCAGCGGTTTTGCCATCGTTTTGGTCCTTCATCGTGCGAGGCGCGCATACCGGCGCACCTGCCGGACGAACCGGCCACGACCGCCGGGCCGTGCATCCTCGATTTCGGGGAATAGTGCGTATATAAGCGCCTTGCTGATCCGAGGAAAGAGAAAATGCGGTTTCCAATTCGTCTGTTTGCGGCGCTTGCGCTGTGTTTTGCCACCCTGTCCACCCCGACCGCCGCGCAGAATCACGCGGGCGAGTTCGATCATTACCTGCTGGCCCTTAGCTGGATCCCCGCCTATTGCGCCGACGATGGTGACGAGCGCCGCGATCCGCGCTGCGAGGACGGCACGGCGGTTGGCTGGGCGGTGCACGGGCTCTGGCCCCAGCATGAGGGTGGCGATTGGCCCGAATACTGCACTACCGTGGAACGATCGCCGTCGCGCCGCGAGACCGCCGAACAGGCTGACCTGTTCGGCACATCGGGCTCTGCCTGGCATCAGTGGAACAAGCACGGGCGCTGCACCGGCCTGTCGGCGCGCAATTATTACCGCCTGGTGCAAGAGGCGGTGAGCCGCGTGACCCTGCCCGAGGTCTTCACCGGCATCACCCGCGAGATGCGCCTTGACCCCGACGTGGTCGAAGCCGCGTTCATCGAATCCAACCCTGGCCTGACGCATGACATGCTGGTCACGTCGTGCCCGGGTGGCGATCTGGTAGAGCTGCGCCTGTGCCTGACACGCGGGCTGGAACCGCGCGTTTGCGACCCGGCGACGATCCGGCGCGAATGCCGCCTTGGCGCCGCGACGCTGCTGCCGCTGCGCTGAACGCGGGTGGAACGGGCGGCGCGCCCGACTGCCCGCTTTTCTTGGCCGCGCCAATGGGCTAACAGGGCGCGAAATCCGCGATGAAACGTAAGGTCTGGCGATGAAATTCACCCTGTCCTGGCTCAAGGAACACCTGGAAACCGACGCGACCCTCGACGAGATCGTCGAGGCGCTGACCGATCTGGGTCTCGAGGTCGAAGAGGTCGCGGACCCCGCCGCAACCATGGGTGCCTTCCGCATCGCCCGCATCATCGAGGCCGCGCCGCACCCCGACGCCGACCGTCTGCGCCTGTGCCGGGTCGAAACCCTGCCCGAGGGGCCGGGCGGCGCAATCGAAGAGGTGCAGGTCGTCTGTGGCGCGCCCAACGCGCGCACCGGGCTGGTCGGGGTCTTCGCCCCGGTCGGCACGCATATTCCGGGCACCGGCGTGGATTTGAAACCCGGCGTGATCCGGGGGCAGGCGTCGAACGGGATGATGTGTTCCGAGCGCGAACTGGAACTGAGCGACGATCACGACGGGATCATCGACCTGCCCGCCGACGCGCCACTGGGCATGCGGTATATCGACTATGCCAAGCTCAACGACCCGATGATCTACATCAAGATCACGCCCAACCGCCCCGACGCGCTGGGGGTGCATGGCATCGCGCGCGATCTTGCTGCGCGGGGTCTGGGCACGCTCAAGCCGCTGGATGTGACGCCGGTTGCCGGCGGCTTCCCCAGCCCGCTGCGCGTGGCGATCGACCCGGCCCTCAGCGAGGCGGGATGCCCGTTGTTCGCCGGTCGCGTGATCCGGGGTGTCAAGAACGGCCCTTCGCCGCGCTGGCTGCAACAGCGGCTCAAGGCGATCGGCTTGCGCCCGATCTCGAAACTGGTCGATGTGACCAATTATTTCACTTTCGCGCTGAACCGCCCGCTGCACGTGTTCGACATGGCCAAGGTCGCGGGCGATGTGCTGCATATCCATCCCGCGCAGGGCGGCGAAGAAATCCTGGCGTTGGATGGCAAGACCTATACGCTGCGGGCCGGGATGATGGCGAT
>JAGRMK010000124.1 GCA_020441345.1 Paracoccaceae bacterium | reverse complement strand
AGTGCGGTCGATACCGAGGTGCGCATTCATCGCGCGCGCCGCGGGTTGATGTCGATCTTTCATTCGCCGCTGGCACGCAAGATCATCCTGTTCAACATGCTGGCGCTGGTCCTTCTGGTGGCTGGTGTGTTGTTCACCAACCCGTTCCGCGACACGCTGGCGCGGCAGCATCAGGTGGCGCTGATCGCCCAGGCCGAGGGGTTGGCGGATCTCATCGCGATCCTGCCCGACACCGCCGGCGAGCACGTTCCCTATGCCTCGGCCGAGGCCGCAGCGGCGCGTGCGCGCGCCCTTGCGGCGTTGTCGCTGAATACCGAAACCGAGGTTCTGCTGCTGGGGGGAACCGGGGCCATCGAGCTTGCGCAGCGTGGGCAGGGCGGTCGCCGGTCCACGCCGCTCGATCTGGTGACAACCGAAGTGCCGCGCACGGTGATCTCGGATATCCTGGATGCGGCCTGGTCGGCGCTGTCCACAATCATTCCCGGCGAACGCTCGCCGCAGCCGGACCCCGCGACGCTGTTGGCCGAAATGCACGCCGAGGCGATGGAAGGCCGCTCTGCCAGCCGGATCTTGCGGCTCGATGGCGGGTTTCGCATGCTGGTTGCCGCACCGGTGTTTGTCGATGGACAGACCGTCGGGTCGGTGGTGATGCAGCAGATCCCCGAGAACATCGAACGGATGCTGCGTGCCGAGCGCGAACAGGTGTTGCAGATGTTCCTCGTCGCCCTGCTGGTTTCGGTCGGGCTGTCGCTGGTTCTGGCCTCGACGATTGCCAACCCTCTTGCCGATCTCGCCACAGCCGCCGAACTGGGGCGCGACAAGAACGCGCGCCGTCTGTCGCCCGGCCGCGTGCGCATCCCCGACCTGGCGGGGCGCCCCGACGAGATCGGGCGCCTGTCCGTGGCGATGCGCGGCATGGTCTCGGCGCTTTACGACCGGATCGACGCCAACGAACAATTCGCCGCCGATGTCGCCCATGAGATCAAGAACCCGCTTGCCAGCCTGCGGTCCGCCGTCGGCACCCTGCGCGTTGCCAAGCGCGAGGATCAGGTAACGAGGCTTCTGGATGTCATCGAACATGACGTGCGTCGCCTCGACCGGCTGATTTCCGATACCTCGAACGCCTCGCGTCTCGACAGCGAACTGGTCAAGGAAGAGGAAGAAACCTTCAACCTCTGCAAGACACTGGAAAACCTCAGCGAGCATCTGGCGCAGGAAGCCGAGGCCAAGGGGGTCGAATTCATCAGCGAATTGCCCCGCGACCCGGTTCTGATCCAGGGTCTCGAAGCACGCCTGGCGCAGGTTTTCGTCAACCTGATCACCAACGCGATCTCGTTCTGCGGCGAGGGCGACGCGGTGCGGATCTGGGCGCGCAAACGGGAAAACCGGGTGCTGGTGGTTGTCGAGGATACCGGCCCCGGCATCCCTGAAGCGGCGCTGGGCAAGGTGTTCAAGCGGTTCTACTCCGAACGCCCGGTGGATCAGTTCGGCAATCACTCGGGCTTGGGTCTGGCGATTTCCAAGCAGATCGTCGAGGCGCACGGCGGGGTGATCTGGGCCGAGAACATTCGCCCCACCCATGCCGATCGCAACTCGCCACCGCTGGGCGCGCGGTTCGTGGTCGGTCTGCCGCTGTGAGCGCGGCACGCACTGTCCATGCCTCAGCCGTAGCCTTTGGGCCCCGTGCCGGGGTGGTGATCCTCGGTGCATCCGGGGCTGGAAAATCGCGTCTGGCGCTGGCGCTGATCGGCGAGGGCGCGCAACTGGTCGCGGATGACCGGGTGCTGCTGACGGCGCTGGACGGCAGGCTGTTCGCCCGTGCGCCGCGCCCGCTGGCCGGGATGATCGAGGCGCGCGGCTTCGGCATCCTGCACTTGGCCTGCCGCCGCCTGGCGCAGATCGGGCTGATCGTCGATCTGGAGCCCGCGAACCGCCCGCGACTGCCCGATGTGCAGGGTCGAACTCTGGCCGGGGTCACGCTACCGTGTCTGCCGGGCACGCCTGATTCTGCCTGTGCGCGCGCGATTTCGCGCTATATCGCCCATAACAGACAACGCGGAGTGACACAGGATGCATGAGCGGACTACCGACGTCAGGCTGGTAATGGTGACGGGCCCTTCGGGCGCGGGTCGCTCGTCGGCGATCAACACGCTTGAGGATCTGGGGTTCGAAAGCATCGACAACCTGCCGATGTCGTTGATCCCGCGCCTGCTCGACGGGCCGCCCCTGGCGCACCCTTTGGCGTTGGGCGTGGATGTCCGCAATCGGGATTTCTCTTCCGAAGGGCTGATCGAACTGATCGACCGGCTGCATCGCACGCCGGGGGTGAATGCCGAACTGCTGTATCTCGACTGCGATTCCGACACATTGCTGCGGCGATATTCCGAAAGCCGCCGGCGCCACCCGTTGAGCCCCGAGAATACGCCGCAGACCGGCATAGAGACGGAACTGGAACTGCTTACCCCGGTGCGCAGCCGGGCCGATGTGCTGATCAACACCAGCACCTTGACCCCGCATCAATTGCGCGCCGAGATCGCGCGCTGGTTCGCCCCGACCTCTGGTGCGCCAATGGTGCTGTCGGTGCAGTCGTTTTCCTATAAACGCGGACTTCCGCGCGGCGTCGACATGGTCTTCGACTGCCGCTTTCTAGCCAATCCGCATTGGGAACCCACGCTGCGCGCGCTCGACGGCCGTCAACCAGAGGTCACGGCGCATATCGAGGCCGATCCACGCTTCGCCGATTTCTTCGAGCGGGTGCGTGACCTGATCTTGTCGCTGCTCGACGCCTTTGTCGATGAAGGCAAAAGCAGCCTGACGATCGCTTTTGGCTGCACCGGCGGCAAGCACAGGTCGGTGGCGCTGGCGGAAAAAATGGCGCAAACGCTTGCGGATCAGGGCTGGCGGGTGTCAAAGAGACACAGGGAACTGGAACGACACCCCGTCGGGGCTGCGTTGGGTGAGCAAGGATAAGGACGTGATCGGAATCGTGATCGTCGCGCATGGTGGCTTGGCGCGCGAGTATCTTGCAGCGGTAGAGCACGTTGTCGGGCGACAGCGCGGCATCCGCGCGATTTCCATCGAGTACGATCACAACCGCGGCGCCAAGCAAGCCGAAATCTGCGAAGCCGCCGACGATGTCGATACCGGCGACGGCGTGGTCCTGGTCACCGACATGTTCGGCGGGTCGCCATCGAACCTGTCGATGCCGGCCTGCCTGTCTCCGAACCGCCGCATCCTCTATGGCGCCAACCTCCCGATGCTGATCAAGCTCGCGAAATCGCGCAAGCGCAGCGTGGCCGAGGCGACGGCCCTGGCGCTCGAAGCCGGGCGCAAATACATCAATGCCATGGAAGTCAGCGGGGGGAGCGGCGTGTGAGTGTCGTGCAGGTTCTGAAAATCGTCAACGAAAAGGGGTTGCACGCGCGTGCTTCAGCGAAATTCGTTGAGGTCGTCGAAGGGTTCGACGCCGCTGCCGAAGTCGAAAAGGATGGCATGAGCGTTTCGGGTGATTCGATCATGGGCCTGTTGATGCTGGCCGCGTCCAAGGGCACGCAGATCCGAGTGGAGACATCAGGGGCACAGGCCGCGCCCTTGATGGAGGCGTTGGAAAAACTCGTGGCCGACCGGTTCGGCGAACCCTTCTGACTTGCTCCCCTCATCTGTCCGGAAATATCCTGGGGGGTGAATTTGCGCAGCAAAGAGGGGGGCAAAGCCCCCCTTGGCCTTCGACCCGACACCGGGCCCGGTCAGTCTGGTCTTGGCGTGCCCAGTCTTAACGTGCCCGGTCTTAACGT
>JAGRMK010000123.1 GCA_020441345.1 Paracoccaceae bacterium | reverse complement strand
AGCCCCTTGATCATCACCGAGCGCAGCATCTTGATGGTCGAGGCCTGGCCAACCTGATCGCCGACCACGGCAGGCTGCATCCCCAGCGCCCGCAGATAGGCCGCGCCCTCGATCGCGTCGGGTCCGGCCAGCAACAAGGGAACCGCCGCGCGCAACGGATGCACGGGTGCCATGATCGCCACATCGACATAGCGCCCTCCCGCCGCGCCGATCACCGTCGCCGCGCGCTGCTTGGCACCGGGCGAACAGGAATTGCCATCGAACCAGAAGGCTCCGCAGGGCAGAACCGACGCGCATTGCCCGACCGCAACTTCGGCCTGGTCGGCGGTCACAAGGCACCAGACCGCCGCCGCCCCATCCAGCACCGCCTGGCGGTCCGCGCCTGCCTGCACATCGAGCTCCGCCATCGCCGACGCCAGATCGGCGCGCAGGTCGAACCCGCGCACCCCGGTCAGCGCATCGCGTTTCAGGCTGCCCGCAAATGCCTGTGCTGCCTCGCCAAACCCCACAAAAGCCAGTTCGCCCGCCATGCGCTCGTTCCCTTCCGCTCTCCGCAATGCGCCGGCCATCCCGCGACGCCCAGGCACTCAATAGCACAAACTTATGCCCAGGCACCGGAATTCGATTTGATAACCCGCACATGAGCCTTCAAGGTCGCCGCAACCCTTCGGAGGATCTCAGATGCCAGAGAACAAGACCGCCCTGATCGTCAGCGCCCATGCCGCGGATTTCGTCTGGCGCTGTGGCGGCGCCATCGCCCTGCACGCCGAGATGGGCTATGATGTGACCGTCGTCTGCCTGTCGTTCGGGGAACGCGGTGAAAGCGCGAAGCTGTGGAAACAGCCGGGCATGACCATGGACCGGGTCAAGGCCGCGCGCCGCGACGAGGCCGAAAAGGCCGCCGTCGCCCTGGGCGTGCATGATCTGATCTGTATGGATCTGGGCGATTACCCGATGGATTTCACCCGCGAGGACCGTTTCGCGCTGGTCGATGTGATGCGCAAGGTGCAGCCGCGCTTCATGATGAGCCATTCGAAATGGGACCCGTACAATTCGGACCATATGCAGACCACGCAGATCGTGCTGGAATGCCGCTCGACCGCGCAGGCCTGGGGGCATAACCCGGGCGAAAAAGTGCTGGGCGCGCCGCAGCTTTATCTGTTCGAACCGCACCAGTCCGAGCAGATGGAATGGAAGCCCGACACTTTTCTCGACATCACGCCGGTCTGGGACAAGAAACGCGCCGCCATCGAATGCATGCAGGGCCAGGAACACCTGTGGGATTTTTACACCCGCGTTGCCCAGAACCGCGCCAATCATTTCAAGCGCAACTCGGGTGGCCAGTCGGGCGGGCGCGATTGCCGCTATGCCGAGGGGTTCCAGTCGATCTTTCCGCGCACCGTGGACGAGCTCTGACCCCCAATGCGGCGCGTCTTTGCAAGCGGCGCGCCGTGCGCTCCGGGGCCCGAACCCACAGGCGTCGGGCCCCGGAAAATCCGTCTCAACCCCGAAAGGCCCCGCTCATGCCCAGCCCCGTTGTCGTTCAGCAGATTGACCGCGCAGACCCTTCGGTGATCGCGCGGCTGGGTCAGGCCGGGGTCGCGACAGTGCACGAATCGCAAACCCGCAGCGGGTTGATGAGCGCCCGCTTGCGTCCGATCCAGCAAGACGTGTCCCTTGCCGGGTCGGCGGTGACGATCTCGGCCCCGCCCGGTGACAACTGGATGATCCATGTCGCCATCGAGCAATTGCAGCCCGGCGACGTGCTGGTGCTGGCCCCCACCGCGCCCTGCGACATGGGCTATTTCGGCGACCTGCTGGCAACGTCGGCCCTGGCCCGGGGGTGCCGTGCGTTGATCATCGACGCGGGCGTGCGCGACACCCGCGACCTGCGGCGCATGGGGTTCGGCGTCTGGTCCTCGGCGGTCTCGGCGCAGGGCACGGTCAAGGAAACGCTGGGTTCGGTCAACGTGCCGATCGTCTGCGGCGGGGCGCTGGTCAACCCGGGCGACGTGATCGTCGCCGATGACGATGGCGTCTGCGTGGTGCCGCGCGCCACGGCCGATACGGTGATGGCCGCCGCGCAGAAACGCCTGGATGCCGAAGAGGCGAAGCGCCGGCGGCTCGAATCCGGCGAACTGGGCCTTGATATCTACGACATGCGCCCGCGGTTGGCGGAAAAGGGACTGAAATATGTCTGATCCGGCGGTCGAGGGCATTCCCTGCCTGTGGATGCGCGGCGGCTCGTCCAAGGGCGCGTGTTTCCTCGCCTCCGACCTGCCCGCCGATCCCGCCGCCCGCGACGCGCTGCTTCTGCGCATCATGGGCAGCCCCGACCCGCACCAGATCGACGGGATCGGCGGCGCCGACCCGCTGACCTCCAAGGTCGCGCTCCTCTCGCCCCCCTCGCGCCCCGATGCCGACGTGGATTACCTGTTCCTGCAGGTCTTCGTCGATCGGGCCCTGGTCAGCGACGCGCAGGGCTGCGGCAACATCCTGGCCGCGGTCGGCCCCGCCGCTATCGAGCGCGGCCTCGTGGCGCTGCGGGATGGCGAAACCCCTGTGCGCATCCACATGCGCAACACCGGCGAGGTCGCGCTGGCGCGCGTGCAAACCCCTGACGGGCGTGTGCGCTATGATGGCGCGGCCCGGATCGACGGCGTTCCCGGCACCCATGCGCCGATCCCGCTGATGTTCCAGAACATCGCCGGGTCGATGTGCGGCGCGCTGCTGCCCTCGGGTCAGGCGATGGATGTGATCGACGGCATCGCCTGCACGCTGATCGACAACGGCATGCCCTGCGTGGTGATGGACGCCGCCGATTTCGGCCTGACCGGCCAGGAGCGCCGCGAAGACCTGGACGCGAACGCCGGTCTCAAATCGCGCCTCGAATCGATCCGCCTGCAAGCCGGGCCATTGATGGCACTCGGCGATGTCTCCGAGAAATCGGTGCCCAAGATGACCCTGGTCTCGCGCCCCACCCAGGGCGGCACGATCAACACGCGCAGCTTCATCCCGCACCGCTGCCACGCCTCGATCGGGGTTTTCGCTGCCGTCAGCGTCGCCACCGCCTGCACCCTGCCGGCATCGCCCGCCGCCCGGCTGGCCCAGCGGCCGCAAGACGGCCGGTTTCGCATCGAACATCCGAGCGGCGCAGCCGAAGTCCTGATCGACACCGACGCACAGGGACGTGTCATCGCCGCGGGCACCCTGCGCACCGCGCGCAAACTCTTTGACGGCCGCGTCTTTCCGCGCGCCTGACCGCCGCCCCCTCTTTACTCTTGAAAATATCCCGGGGTCCGGGGCAGAGCCCCGGATGCGCCGCAGGTGCCCCGATGGGTCGCACCACTGCGAAGGGCGAACCACGCCGCACCTCGCCACATTCGGCCGCAAATCCGTTCAATCGCGGCGCGACGGTTGCGAAAACCCGATTCATATCATATTTCATCCCTTGAATGTGACAAACTCACTGAAGGCCCCGCGTAAAACCTATACCCAGCTTCCATCTTTTCGGCCGTCACACCGGGGCGGCCCGAATCCCCCTTTCGCGAACACCCGAGGATCCTATGGACGCCAAGACCATCTCTGCCGACCTGTCGGTCAGCCCACAGATCACCTCCGCCGATATTCAGGCGATCAAATCCGCCGGGTTCCGCTCGGTGATCTGCAACCGCCCCGATGGCGAGGGCGCCGACCAGCCCAGTTTTGAAGAAATCGAGATCGCGGCCAAGGCCGCAGGCCTTGAAACCCGCTACCTGCCCATCACCGCCGGCCGGGTTCGCGACGAGGACGCCGACGATTTCCGCACCGCGCTGCGCGAATTGCCTGGGCCGGTCTTTGCCTTCTGCCGCACTGGCACGCGATCCGCGACCCTATGGTCGCTGGCTCAGGCCAAAAGCCTGCCGATCTCGGACATTCTGGCCGCGACCAAGGCCGCAGGCTATGACATGAACGGCGTCGCGCGGCGGATCGCCAATGGCGGCAAGACCCCAACCGACACCGGAGACGCAACTTTCGACGTGGTGATCGTCGGTGCAGGAGCAGGCGGCATTTCGGTCGCGTCAAGCCTGCGCAACCGCAAGCCCGATCTGAACATCGCGTTGATCGACCCGGCCGATATCCACTATTACCAGCCCGGTTGGACAATGGTCGGCGGCGGGGTTTTCGACGCCTCGGTCACGGCGCGCACCATGGGCACGCTGATCCCGCAGGGCGTGCACTGGATCAAATCCGCGGTCGCCGCCTTCGAGCCCGACAACAACGCGGTGATCCTCGATGGCTGCCGCGTTGTGAAATACGGCCGCCTGATCGTAACCCCGGGTCTCAAGCTGGACTGGGGCCGGATCGAGGGTCTTGTCGAAACCCTGGGCCGCAACGGCGTAACGTCGAATTATCGGTATGACCTGGCGTCTTATACCTGGGAGCTGGTGCAGAACCTGCGCGAGGGGCGGGCGATTTTCAGCCAGCCGCCGATGCCGATCAAATGCGCCGGCGCGCCGCAAAAGGCGATGTATCTGTCCGCCGATGCCTGGCTGCGGCGCGGGGTTCTGGCGAATATCGACATCCAGTTCAACAATGCCGGAGGCGTATTGTTCGGGGTCAAGGACTACGTGCCCGCCCTGGAAAGCTACATCCGCAAATACGGTGTCACGACCAATTTCTTCCACAACCTGATCGCCATCGACGGCCCCGGCAAGATCGCGACCTTCGCCGTCAACCGCCCCAACGAAGCAGCGACGACGGTGACGACAGAGTTCGACATGATCCATGTCGTCCCTCCGCAGGTCGCGCCCGATTTCATTCGCGTCTCGCCGTTGGCCGATGCCGCGGGTTGGGTCGATGTCGATCAGGCCAGCCTGCGGCACAAGACCTATGACAACATCTGGTCTCTGGGCGACGTGATGAACGCCCCCAATGCGAAAACCGCCGCCGCGGCGCGGATGCAGGCACCGGTGGTGGCCGAAAACGTCGCCGACGACATCGACGGGAAATCGCCCACCGCGATTTACAACGGGTATGGCTCGTGCCCGCTGACGGTCGAGCGCGGCAAGATCGTGCTGGCGGAATTCGGCTATGGCGGCGCGCTGTTGCCTTCGTTCCCGCGCTTCGTCATCGACGGGACCAAACCGTCGCGCATGGCCTGGTTGCTGAAGGAAAAGCTGCTGCCGCCGGTTTACTGGAAAGGCATGCTGCGCGGCAAGGAGTGGATGGTGAAGCCGGAAAAGGTCTCGGCCAAGGTCTCGTGACCCGTCCGGCCAGGAACGAGCGTCGCCATACAACGTGTTGAAGGAAAAACAGATGTCTTTTCGTCTGACAAAATATGTTCCGGTGTTCGACTGGGGCCGCAGCTATAACCGCGAGGCCCTGTCGAACGACATGATCGCCGCAGTGATCGTGACGATCATGCTGAT
>JAGRMK010000122.1:639-8086 GCA_020441345.1 Paracoccaceae bacterium | reverse complement strand
GCCGCGGGTTTTCTTCATGTGCCGCTCATTCCCTGGCGTGGCCGAGCCCCATCCCATGAACCAGGTGGTATAAAGCGGGCCGATCACGCTGAGCCAGCCCCAGGGATGGGCCAGCGCAAAACAGAAATAGCCAAACCACACCAGCGATTCGCCGAAATAGTTCGGGTGCCGCGACAGGGCCCAAAGTCCCTTGTCCATGATCCCGCCCTTGTTTGCCGGGTCGGATTTGAAGGCATTCATCTGGCTGTCGCTGATCACCAGAAAGGCAAACCCCACCACCCAGACCGCCACGCCGATCCAGTCGGTCACGCGCAGCGCCGATCCATCGACCAGCGCGGCAAAGGCAAACGGCATGCACCAGATCCAGATCAGGATGCCTTGCAGCATGTAGACGGCAAAAAAGCTCCAGGCCGGCCAGCGCGTGCCAAAGCGTTTACGGTGCGCCGCGTATGGTTGCTGTTCGGTGCCGACATTGGTGCCATAGGCGTGATGCACCATGCGCAGCATCCACACCGCCATCAGCGCCAGCAACAGGATCAGCCGAACGGTAATGTCGGGCGCGGACACCATGATCGCGGTCAGCGCGATGCCGAAGCTGATGCAGGGATAGACCACATCCATGATGGAGTGATTGCGTTTGGCCTGCCCGATGGCCCAGCCGGTTGCGCCCAGGGCGCCCATCGCCAGGATCGCCCAAAGCCAGCCTTGCAGCGGCTGCGCCAGCGCCTCGGGCGCCAGCGCATAGACCCCCAGCACCACGCCGGGCACCGTCATATGGGCATAGCTCCAGTTTCGGCCTCGGGCCTCGTCGGGCATGACCAGCCGCCAGGTGACGGCAAAGGCAAGCCACAGGATCACTGCATAGGTCATGGGGAGATGTCCTCTTTCTGGCTGGATGGGACCGGGGCGCATTCCGGGGGCTTTATTGCTTTGGCCGCGTATCGCAAGAGTCGCCGCCATACCCTCTGAAGGGAAGCGCGCGTGTGTCTGGCGAACCGGTGTTGCGTGACAATAACTACACTAAATGAACACTTAATAACCAAACCGTCAAGTGCCTGCTTGCGCGCCATGATCCTGTTTGGCGGAAAAACGCGGCTCACAAGCGGGTCAATGCCACTTGATCACATGGCCGATAGAGGTTGAAGCCATGCGCCGCCCGACCCCGGCTGAAGGATCCCGTTGCCGAACGAATCAGCCGGTTCATTAAATAGACTGGTATTGGCCGATATCGAGGCGGTGTCCGGTTGTGGCACAGGCCATAGGCCACTGGCCACGCGCGGACACCGTTGCAGGGCAGTGTCGCCACCGGCACGTCCTGCAAACCCGCGCCGTCCGCGCGCGGGGCGTGCCGGCGACGCGTCGCGCCCTGCCCGGTCGGAACCTGGACCGGCACATCGCAAGACCTGTGCCCGGTGCATGGAATGCGCTTCAATACGTCACGGTTTTGCCGCATCATGCGTGCTGGAAAGGGACCCAGTTGCTCATGCCGTGGAACCGGGCGCCCCTCGACTGACCGGATCGCCGCTTTGACAGCGCCGCCTTGGAACGGGTGTTGAGTTCGGTGGCCGGGCCGCCGTTTCGTAACGAGGACCGAGGAGGATGGAATGATTACAAGGTCGGTTTGGCTCAAGCGTTTCGAGGCGTTGGTGATCGGTGCCGTGCTGTCTGTCCTCAGCGCGACAATGGCGGTGGCGCAGCCCAGTTTCGATTGTGGCCGGGCCTCCACGGCGACCGAGCACGCGATCTGTCGCTCAAGCACCCTGTCGCGGCTGGATTCCGAAATGGCCGCGATCTATACCGCGCAACGCCGGTCCCGGTCCGAGGCGCAGCGCGCGCAACTGTCGCGGGAACAGGGCGCCTGGCTGCGCGAACGCAACGCCTGCGGGGGGAACACCGGATGCCTGGACCGCGCGATGCGCGACCGGATCGCGACGCTTGGCGGCGCGTCCCGCCAGGCACCGCGCCCGCCCGCGGCATCCCCCAGCTTCAGCTGTTCGGGCAGCCTGAACAGCAGCGAGCGCGCGATCTGTGACGTTCCCGAACTTGCACGCCTGGACTGGGCGCTGCACGATGCCTATCAGCGGGCGCGCAGCCGCCAGTCCAGCTCCGGGCAGCGCGTCTTGCGCGACCAGCAACTGGCCTGGCTGCGCTCGCGCAACCGGTGCGGCGCCGACGCGGGCTGCCTGGCGCGCGCGATGATCGAACGGTCGGCGGCGCTGGAGCCGCAAACCGTGTCGCGGCAGCCAACCGCACGCACCCAGCCGACCACCCGCGCGCAGCCGGATACGACGTGCCGCACCGACGGGCTGGGGTTCAATGTCTGCGTTCTCACGCGGAATCCCGGGGCGCTGGCGCTCGGTATCCTCGGCGCGATGGCCTTGCTGTCGGGCGCGTCCCGCGCCGGTAGCCAATGCTCCCCTGCCTGGGATCGGTGCTATTCGGATTGCGCGTCGCTGAGCCGGCAGTCGGACGGGCACTTGTTGAGCCTGTCGTCGCCCCGATCGCGATGCGAGTCACGATGTGCGGAGCTGTGCTGATCCCGCCGCCGGAGGGCCTATTGCAGCACGAGCAACGGGACGAAGTCATAGGACGATGCCGACCGGTTGCATGTTTCGGCCCGTTGCAATCGTGATGGTCGTTCTTGTCGTGACCCCGCGTGAAACCGGTCCTTGCAGCAGGAGTGCCGCCGCGTCAAAGACAAGGTCTCCGTCCACTCGCCTGATCGAGTTGAGCGCCCTGAGATCGTATTCATTCCGCAACGCGAACTCTGTCTCGCGCCTTTGCGGGTGGTCTCCGACATCCCACTCCAGGCCAATGCCGCGCGCGCTGATCCCGGGGGCGGTTTCGAAGATCTCCATCGACCGGGCGAGCAGGGCGATCCTGTCGGCAAGCGCCTCGGCGTCCTCGGCGTGCCGCGACAGGTCGGACGCATGGCTGCGCTGACTTGCCCTCAGGGTGCTCAGCCTGCTGGGGCACCTCGCGTGGTCTTGGTCCGGCGGGCAGCCATCGTCGCGCAAGGAGGCAAGCCGTTCCTCGGCGCGGCATTGCATGAGGATCGTGACGCCAAGATACCCGACCCCGACGAATGCGACCGCCGACGGTTGGGGGTACCGGTTGAAGGCGGACAGGTTGAGCGGGATCAAGGACGCCCGCGAATCCGTCGCGCACCTGGACGGCGTGGTGCGCAAAGGCGCGGCATGACGCCGCCGCCGTCATTCCCGGTCGCATCCAGAGCGCGCGGTCAGAGCCCGCTGGGAGGCGGATCGGCAGACTGGGGAACGGGCTGGCCATAACCCGGCCGCGTGACAACCGGCGCCATCACCAATGGTGCCGGGGTGGTTGTGAAACCTGACACAAACCCAAGCTAGCGCAGGTCAGAACACCGCATGTCCAGGGTGCGGCCGGTGTCGGTGCTCCGCAGATGCACAATCCCGGTATAGTGGTTTACGTTGATGACCCTCAGATAAGCGCCGTACATCCTGCCCCGCAGAGCCGACCCCAGAAAATTGCGCACGTTTGATAGGTTCACGGGTGTGCGCACAGTCTGGCCCGGCACCAGATGCAGGCAGGCGCTGGGGGGGCGGCGCCTGCTGAACGGGCGGGGTGTAGGTGGGCGGCGTATAGGTCGGCGCGGAGCGGTCGCGTTCGCGAAGGTCGTCGAGGATCGATTGCACCGCGCGCGTGTCTTCGTATCCGTTCTCACGCGCGCGGTTCAGCCAGGTGCGGGCGGCGGCGCTATCCTGCGCCGTGCCAAGGCCATAGACCAGCATCAAGCCAAGGTTGAATTGCCCGGCAGCGACACCTTGTTCGGCGACAAGGCGATAGTAGCGGACCGCCTGTGAGTCGCTCTCGGTGACGCCTTCGCCGATGTCATACATGTACCCGGTTCTGTTTTGCGCATAACCATCCCGCAGATCCGCGGCGCGACGATAGAATTCGAACGCCCGCGCAGGGTTGCTGTCTCGGATGCTGTGTGCATGGGCATAGATCACGTCGGTGTCGGTGCTCTGGCGTATCACGGCGTCCAGGTCTGCATCGCTGAGCGGGGGAATGACCCAATTGCCGCGGCGATCGATCAAGCCTGGGCGCCCTTGCGGCGTGACCGAGGTCAACCCGGTTGCGCCAAAAGGTGCGATATAACCGGGCCTTGGCTGGATAACCCACTGCCCGCCCGCATCGACAAAGCCATAGCGGTCATCCAACTGGGCACGGGCCAATCCCGCCTCGTCGAAACTGTGCAGCCTTTGGAACCGAGGGGTGACCGCCCAGTTGCCTTGCCGGTCGACAAGACCCCAGCGGTCGTTCAGCCGCGCGGCGGCCAGCCCGGTCTCTGCAAACTGACCAAGGTTTTGAAAGGTCGGCGGAATCACCCAGTTGCCACCAAGGCTGCGCAGGCCATAGGTTCCCCCTGAGCTCAACAGGATGCCAAGCACATCTGTGCGCCTGATCGGGTTGTGCTGGTCAGCGTTGCCCTCGTCGGTCATTGGAAACGCGCCGTCGACGACCGACAGGTCAGCGTAGAGGCCGCCGACCGTCAAGGAAAAGCCATATCCCCAGGCGGGCGGCAGGACCCAGCCGTTTTCGTCGACAACCCCGCAATACCCGTTCACCGGGCAGAACCCGGCATAGGGCCCGCCCGTGTCGGCGGGTCCGGTGCCTGCGCCCACATCCGCGCCCGCGATCGCGGGGCTGGTTGTGGTGGCGGTCGCCGGACCGCTGCTGAGTGCCGTCAACCGTTGCGCCGCTTGCAACGCCAGATCATCTTGCGGGAAGCGTTGGATCATCGCCCGGTAGACGGCAATGGCGCGGACCGGTTCCTGGTCGGCCTCAAGGAGGGCGGCGGCCAGCAGCATCTCGCGGGCGGTGCCTGTGGTCAGCAACGCGTTGAACCGGCATTCGGCCCCTGCACCCGTGCGTCCCAGCCGATCTTCCAGCGGGGCGATTGCGTCGCAATCACCCGCCGCGATGGCGTCTTCCAGCGCGGTCTCGTCGGATGCGCGCTGAACCGTGTCGCGGCAGACACCCACCAGCACCGCGGCGCGGGTTGGCGCATGCGGCCCGAGCACGCGGCGCAACCTGTCGGCCTCGTCGCAATCGTCACCGCGGATCGCGGCGCGGAATCCGTCGAGGTTGGTTTCGCGCTCGAACAGCGCCAGACAGGCCGCCGGGGCGTTTTCACCGTGGAACGCGGCCGGGACCTGCGCCAGCGCCGAACAGTCGCGCTGCTGGAAATAGCGCGCCGCAAGCTGTTCCTGTTGCTCGCGGGTGCGGGCCTGCACGCAGTTTTCCAGCGTCAGATCGCCAAGCGCCTCGGCCGGCAGGCCGCGCAGGGCCTCGCAGTTGCGTTCCTCGAACCAGTTTGCCGCCAGACGGCGTTGCCGGCGCAGCGTTTCAGGCGTCAGCAGGTCCTCGATGGCAGCCTCGAGGACGGCGGCCTCGGGCGTGGTGTTGGTGCGGATCGACAGCGTGTGAAGCCGCGACAGGACCGCGTTCAGGCACCACGGATCGCTGAACGGTTCGGGAATGCCGCTCGCCTCGCGGAAGGCGCGGATCGCGGCCTCGGTCCGGGGGCCCATGCGGCCGTCGCTGCCCCCGGGTCAAAGCCTTGCGCGGCCAGCACCCGCTGGATCACGGCGATCCCGCCCGAGGAATTGCAGATCCGCAGACCGTGACTGCCCACGACCAGGCGCTGCTCCCCTGCCCCGTTGCGCCGCGTCACCAGGCTGGCCGCGCCCATCTGATCAAGGCGGATCAGCTCGGTGCCAAAGGGCAGATGGACCGCGCGGCGTTCAGGATAGGCGCTCTGGTCGAATGCCTCGATTCCGCCCTCGAGCGCGACAACCGCCGGGATCACGACCAGATCGCTGCGGACCCAGCCATTGGTCGAGCCATGACGCACCAGGGTATAGCGCGGGCCGTCAGACAGGATGGCGACCTCGGTGCCGCTGGGCCGCTGGGAACCCGGGCGCGTGCGCGGGCGGTGGGCATGGCGCCGCTCAGGATCGAAATCTGCCCGCCACCGGGCGCGTGAAGCTGCGCGATCTGCGCCTGCGCCGTGGCCGCGAGACTTCAAAGAAGCGCCACAAGAGCAAGCGAAAGACACGGGCGCAACCATTTAATATACATGGAATTCTCAGGTTTGTTTCAGGCGCGTTCCGCGCCAGCCTTGGGGCAAATCCCCCATGGATCAACGCTTGATCGCCCCCCTGCCCCGCTCAGCCCCCGAACCCGCCGCGCGCGGCGCCGCGGGTCAGCCAGTCCTGCCCGCCAAAGGCCACCAGCGCCACGAACAGCCGGTCGCCCTGCGCGCGGTAGACGATGCTCAGCGCCCTGCCCTGCCCGCCGTGACGCACGCGCCAGCCGTGCAGCGCGCCGTCCAGCCGGGTGCCCAGGTCGGGGTTTTGCAGGATAGCGGCGATCAGCGCGTCGATCTCATCGAGGCGCCGCAACGCCGCCGCCGGATCGCCGGAAACGGTCAGGATGTGTTCGGCCAGCGCGCGGATGTCCTGCTCGACCAGCGGATGCCGGACAAGCCGCATCACCGCCCGGCCAGCCAGTCGCGGGTCTCGGCGGTCAGGCTGTCCACCGCCTGCCAGTCGTCGGCGGGCAGGGCCAGGCGGCGCTGCACCTCGGCCTCCAGCAACGCCTGATCACGCGCGCGGGCGGCGCGGGCGCGGGCCAGCTCGCCCGAGACGGCGGCGCTGACGGTCGGGTATTCGCCCGCCTCGACCAGCGCCTGCACATGGGAAAAGGCGGCATCGGTGAAACTGACACTTTGCTTGTGAACGCCCATCATCCCCTCCGGTAGTCCATTGGAGCACCGTACCGCCCTTTTCTGCGCAAATCAACCCGCGAGGCTTGTGCAAGCCCCGCAGTTATCCACAAGATGTGGAAAAAGGCTTGCGCGAATCTGCCGGCAGAGGCAATAGTCACGAAAAAGCGCGACTAAACGCCAAAAACCGTGAACACGATTACAAGTTGTGGCATGGAGATGCGAGGGTAGATGAGCGGACACTCCCCCAACGGGCCCGGAAAAGGGACCCCGGCCGAAGACCTGAATGCGGTTATTCGCCAGCATTCCGAATGGCTTGCGGCGCAACTGCACGCGCAGCGCGAAAGCCTGTTTCCGCCCGATGCCTCGAAATCGATGCGCAAGCTGACCTCGGGCGAGGCGGCGGCGCTTCTGGGCGTCAACGATTCGTATCTGCGCAAGCTGCACCTGGAGGGCAAGGGCCCCTCGCCCGAGATCACCGCGGGCAACCGGCGCAATTACTCCTTGCAGGACGTGCATGAATTGCGGGTGCTGCTGGAAAAGACCGCGCGCAAACCCGGCGATTACCTGCCCGGCCGGCGCGACGGCGACCATCTGCAGATCATCGGCGTGATGAACTTCAAGGGCGGCTCGGGCAAGACCACCACCGCCGCGCATCTGGCGCAGCGCCTGGCC
>JAGRMK010000122.1:0-554 GCA_020441345.1 Paracoccaceae bacterium | reverse complement strand
CTGCCCGACGGCGGCACGCTTTACGATGCGATCCGCTACGACGCCCCCTGCCCCATCGCCGACGTGATCCGAAAAACCTACCTGCCCGGCCTCGATCTGATCCCCGGCAACCTCGAATTGATGGAGTTCGAGCACGAAACCCCCCGCGCGCTGGCCCGCGGCAATGCCGGCCTGTTCTTTTTCCGCGTCCGCGAGGCGCTGGCCCAGGTCGATGCCGATTATGACGTGGTGGTCATCGACTGCCCGCCGCAACTGGGCTTTCTGACCATGTCGGCGCTCTCGGCCTCGACCGGCGTTCTGGTCACCATCCACCCCGAGATGCTGGACGTGATGTCGATGAGCCAGTTCCTGCGCATGACCGCCGACCTGATGGACGTGATCGCCGATTCGGGCGCCGACATGTCGCACGACTGGATGCGCTATCTGTTAACGCGCTATGAACCCACCGACGCCCCGCAGAACCGGATCGTAGCCTTCTTGCGCACGATGTATGGCGACAAGGTTCTGAACGCGCCCATGCTGAAATCCACCGCCATCTCCGACGCCGGACTGAC
>JAGRMK010000121.1 GCA_020441345.1 Paracoccaceae bacterium | reverse complement strand
GGCTGGGCTGGCGGCGCTGGTCGCATCTGGCGGGGCTGGCGCCGATCACCCGGCCGGGGGCGCTGCGCTTCACGCAATATTCCGACGCGATCTATGCGGCGATCGGCGGCGAGGGGGTGGCGCTGGGCTGGCAATCGCTGATCGGCGCGCATCTGGCGGATGGGCGCCTGGTGCGGCTGGGCACGGGGCAGGTCACACCCGAGGAACGGCACTGCCTGCTGGTGCCAACGATACGCACCCAGGGGCGCGGCGCGCGCAAGTTGACCGAATGGCTGGTGGCTGCGTTCGAAGAGCAGCAGGCATAAGGCCAGATCATTCAAGCGCGTCGATTTTCTGCGGCTTACAGGGGGTGTTCCGGGCCCTAGGATCGAGCGATCTTTACAGGTTTCTCCGACAGGCTGGACGCAGATGACCCTTGTTGAACCGACCCGCGCGCGCTCTGGCCGCGCAGCCCGCCGTGCTGAACGTGCCGTGACCAGTGCGGTCGGCGCGGTGCCTTATATCGTGCGCAACATCCCGACCTACGATGTGCTGGGCGAAGAAAGCCTGCTGCGCATCGAACACGCGGCAGATCGCATCCTGGCCGAAACCGGCATCGATTTTCGCGACGATGACGAAGCGCTGACGTTGTGGAAACGGGCAGGCGCACGGGTTGACGGGGTCCGCGTGCGCTTCGAGCCGGGAATGCTGCGCGAGATCCTGAAAACCGCGCCCGCCGAATTCACACAGCATGCGCGCAATCCGGCCAATTCGGTGCGGATCGGCGGCAAGAACGTGATCTTTGCGCCCTCTTATGGCAGCCCCTTCGTGATGGATCTGGATCGGGGGCGGCGGTTCGGCACAATCGAGGATTTCGTGAATTTCGTGAAGCTGGGGCAGTCGAGTCCCTGGCTGCACCATTCGGGCGGCACGATTTGCGAGCCCACGGATATCGCGGTGAACAAGCGGCATCTGGATATGGTCTATGCGCATATCAAATATTCGGATCGCGGGTTTCTGGGCTCGGTGACCGGGGATGACCGGGCGGTGGATTCGATCGAGATGACGCGCATCCTGTTCGGGTCCGGGTTTGTCGATGAAAACTGCGTCATCATGGGAAATTTCAACGTCAATTCACCTCTGGTGTGGGATGGCACGATGACCAAGGGCATGCGCGCCTATGCAAAGGCGGGGCAGGGCGTGGTTCTGGTGCCGTTCATCCTGGGTGGGGCGATGGGGCCGGTGACCAGCGCGGGTGCCATCGCTCAGGCGCTGGCCGAAACGATGGCCGGTTGCGCTCTGATCCAGCTGGAACGTCCGGGCGCGCCGGTGGTGTTCGGCAATTTTTTGTCGTCGATGTCGCTGCGCTCGGGCTCGCCGACCTTTGGCACGCCGGAACCGGCAATCGGGTCGATGGTGATCGGGCAACTGGCACGGCGGCTGAATTTGCCGCTGCGGTGCTCGGGCAACTTTACCAATTCGAAACTGCCCGATGCGCAGGCGATGATGGAAGGCACGATGTCGATGCTGGCGGCGGTGCAGTGCGGGGCGAATTACGTGCTGCATTCGGCCGGGTTCCTGGACGGGTTGTTGTCGATGTCCTATGAGAAATTCGTGCTGGACACGGACCTGTGCGGCGCGATGCACGCCTATCTGCGCGGTGTGGTGGTGGATGACAACGCGCTCGCCGTCGATGCCTTTGCCGAGGTCGGGCCGGGGAACCATTTCTTCGGCTGCCAGCACACGCTGGCCAATTATGAAACCGCGTTCTGGGACAGTGAGCTGTCCGATAACGAGCCGTTCGAGAAATGGCAGGCGGCGGGCGAAGAAGACAGCGCGGCGCGCGCCAATCGGTTGTGGAAAAAGCGGCTGGCCGAGTATCAGGCACCGCCGCTCGACCCAGGGATCGACGAGGCGTTGCAGGACTTCGTGGCACGGCGCAAGGCGGCCGTGGCCGACCAATGGTATTGACCCAGGTGCCCGGCACCCGGCCTTGATCGCCTCTTGGCGTGCCCCGCGATCCGGGGCATGGTCTGCCCGTTGCGACGCAGGGGGATGATATGGGCAGGCCATACGCCGCACCGGGGCAGGTAATCGGTCTTCTAGGGGGCTCGTTCGATCCCGCGCATGCGGGGCATGTGCATCTGACGCGCGAGGCGCTCAAGCGGCTTGGGCTGGATCAGGTCTGGTGGCTGGTCAGCCCCGGCAATCCGATCAAACCCAACCCGCCCGCCCCCCTGCCGCAGCGGCTGGCCGAAGCGCGCGCTCTGATGCGGCACCCCAGGGTCCGGATCACCGCGCTAGAGGCCGAATTCGGCACGCGCGCAACCGTTGACACGCTTCAAGCTCTGCGCCGGGCCTATCCGAAGTTACGGTTCGTCTGGCTGATGGGGGCCGATAACCTGGCCGGGTTTCATCATTGGGATCGTTGGCCTGAAATCATGACGCAGGTTCCGGTTGCAGTGTTGGCGCGACCGGGGCAACGCCTGCCGGCGCTGACCTCGAAAGCGGCGCGACGATTTGCCCGGCATCGCATCGACCAGCGGCGTGCGCATCGGCTGGGGCAGAGCGCCGCCCCCGTTTGGGTGTATCTGGACATGCCAATGCGCGATATGTCTTCAACCGCCATGCGGGCGCAGCGGGTTGCCCGGTAACAGGCCAGAAATCGTCACGAAATTACCCGTTTGCGCGTGTGTTTTTGTTGTAGGATAACTCGCAGGCGCCATTTGCGCCGTGAATGAATGGGCAGATCAAGGTATTGAAATGGTGACGGACCGCGTAATTTTGAGCCGTCGTGCCCTGTTGACGGGCCTTGCCGCCAGCGCGGCCGGGCCGGCTCTGGCCAGTCCCCCCACGCGGTCGCTGTTTCCGGTGGCCCGGCCTGCCGGACTGGAAACGCCCGCACCGCAACCGGTTGCTGTTTCCGGGCCGATCCGGCGGCCGGGCGCTGGCCTGGAAGACCTGTTGGCGCGTTCGGGGTTGAGCGGTGAAACGGCGCTGATCGCACTTGACGCCGAAACCGGCGAGATCATCGAGGAGCACCGCGCCAACCTGCTCTTACCGCCGGCCAGCACCGCCAAGGCCGTCACGACGCTTTATGCCTTGCAGATACTGGGGGCCGAGCACCGTTTTGTCACGCGGGTCGTGGCGCAGGGCGGGTCGATTGACGATGGCACGCTGCGCGGCGATCTGGTGCTGCGTGGTGGCGGAGACCCGGTCTTGCAAACCTCGGACCTGGCGCGCCTGGCCGATGAGTTGATCGAACGCGGCCTGCGCCGGGTCGAGGGGCGGTTCCTGGTGGACGAAGGCGCGCTGCCGACGATCCGCCAGATCGACCCGACACAGCCCGTACAGGCTGGCTACAATCCGTCCATTTCGGGGATCAATCTGAATTTCAACCGGGTTCATTTTGCCTGGGAGGTGCGCGAAGGGCGCGCCAGCTTGTCGATGGACGCGCGGTCTAACGTCGAGGTTCCGGCAGTTTCGGTCATCGACATTCGCGCCGCATCACGGGATCTGCCGGTCTATACCCATGACTTGAGCCCGCAACGCGAACGCTGGACGGTCGCCGCCAGCGCGTTGCGGACATCGGGGTCGCGCTGGTTGCCGGTGCGCAGGCCGGGCGCCTATGCCGGGGACGTGTTGCGCGCGCTGTTGCTGTCGCGCGGCTGCCGTCTGCCGGAACCCGAGGTGGCGCGTGCCGCGTCGGGCGGCGCCGTTCTGGCCGAGGTCCGGTCGGGCGCGATGACCGAGATTCTGCGTGACATGCTGCGCTATTCAACCAATCTGACCGCCGAATGCGTCGGGTTGTCGGCCTCCGTCGGGGCTGGTCACAGCGTGCGTTCACTCGAACAATCGGCGGCGCGAATGAATGCCTGGGCGCGCACCGCATATGGCGCCGAGGGCTTTCGGTTCATCGACCACTCTGGCCTTGGGGACGGCTCGCGGGTGGCGCCGCGGGCGATGGCGCAATACCTGCGCAGCGCCTGGCGCGAAGGGATCCTGCCCGGACTGTTGCGCGATCATCCGATGCGCGATGCACAGGGGCAGGCACAGGCCAATCACCCGGTTTCGGTGCAGGCCAAGACCGGAACGCTGAACTTCGTTTCGGCGCTGGCGGGCTATGCGCAGCCGCGCGGCGGGCGTCCGATCGTGTTCTCGATCATCAGCGCCGATCTGCACCGCCGCCGGGCAATCGCGGACGACGACAGCGAACAACCGGCGGGCACCCGGACCTGGACGCGGCGCGCCCGATCCCTGCAGCAGGATCTGCTGGAACGATGGGGTCAGGCACAGGGCTGAAACCTTTTGCGGGTTTTTCCCCCTCGGTTTTCGGGCGTTCGGCGCTATGCTGGTTCGGGTTCCGGTGTGGGACCACGGGCTAATGGGGGGTGTCGGCGTGCGGTTTGGTGTCGGATTGGCGATCTTGGGGGTTGGTGCGCTGGGCCTTGGATGGTGGGCGCGCAGCGAATACGCGACGCATATTCAGGCGCAACTTGATTCTGCCGCGCTGGAAATCGCGGCCGATGCGGTGCACGGCGTTCAGGCCAGGGTGGACGGACGCGACATACACGTCAGCGGCCTGGCCGATGGTCCGGCCGAGCATGACGCCTTGATCGCCCGGTTCGACGCGATCCGCGGGCGGCGTGTGGTGGTCGATGACCTCGAAATCCTGCCGCTGGCCTCGCCTTATGGCTTGACCGCCATGTGGCTGGATGGCGCGTTGCACACGCAGGGGCATGTCCCGACCGAGGCTGCGCGCGATGAGCTGGCGCAGTTGGGGGTCGAGGGGTTGACACTGGCCGCAGGCGCGCCGGATGGGCAATGGGCACAAGCCGCGGCGCTTGGCATTGCCGCCCTGCGCCGGCTGGAAGAGGGAAATCTTGCGCTCAGCGGGCGGCGCATGTCGGTGACGGGGATCGCCCTCACGCCGGACGAGGGCGCGGCGATGCGGGCGGCGCTGGATCAATTGCCCGACGGGTATCAGGCCGATCTGGGGCTGAGCTATCGCGACGATGGCTCGCCTCCGGCTTATGCGCTGCGGTACACCGTCGAGGCGGGTGCCTGGGTCGATGGCAAGTTGCCGCCGGGGGTCGAAGCCGACGCGCTTGCCGGCGCACTGGGGTTGGCAGCTATCGAGAACAACGCCGAACAGGGGATCCTGGGTGAGGCGGCGAGCGTGCCCCCCGCGCTGGCCGCACTGACCCCCTGGATGGCCGAGGTCGAGGCGCTGGATGTCAATGTCTCGCCGGAGGGAACCGAGATCACCGCAGGGTTCGGTGCCGGGGCGGATCTGGAGTTACTGCGCGCCGCGCTGGCGGCGGACCTGGACGCGGCGCAGGCGGGCGTTGCCTTGACGGTGACAGAGGTTAGCGCGGATGGCAGCGCCGGGCTGGACCGTATCCACCCGATCACCGGTCGGGCCGAGGTCTTGCGCGGTGGATACTGGTTGCCGGTGGCCGGGTTCTCGCCCACGCCCGAGGTCTGTCAGGCCGAAGTCAGAGCGGTGCTTGGCGCCAACCGGATCGGGTTTGTGACCGGCTCGGCGCGGCTGGATGCGCGCGCGCGCAGCGCCGTCAACGCGCTGGCGGCAGTGCTGGGTGTCTGCCTGCGCGACGCCGGATTGCGGGCGGAAATCGGTGGGCACACCGACAGCACGGGGAGCGACGAGGCGAACCTGGCGCTGAGCCTTGCCCGCGCCGAGGCGGTGCGGGCGGCACTGATTGCGCGTGCGGTGCCGGGGGCGGCGCTGGCCGCGGCGGGTTATGGCGCGTCGGAACCAATTGCCGACAACGATACCGAAGAGGGCCGGGCGGCCAACCGGCGCACGGCCGTGCGCTGGATCGAGTAACAGGGTTCAGGAGGGCAGAGGATGTTCGAAGGCTGGGGTTTTCTACTGGGCGAGATCTGGGTTCTGATCGCGCTGGCGGCGCTGTTGGGGCTGTTTGTCGGCTGGCTGGTCTGGGGGCGCCGCGCGGCGCCGGTTGTGCAGGGCGGCACCGGGAAGGGCGAGGCGGAGCGTTTGCAAGCCGAGCTGGACGCGTGTCAGGCACGAGCGCGCGATTGCGCCGCACGGGTTGCACGGCTTGAGGCGGATTTGTCCGAGGCCCGCGCGGCCATCGCCGTGCCGGTCGAACCCGTTTTGCCGATGCCAGAGGAACCCGCACCCGTGTCGGCGGGCGAAGCGGCGGATGTGGGCACCAAGCCCGCGACGCTGGAGGCCCCGCGCGCCGGGCAGGCCGATGACCTCAAGCGGATCAAGGGGATCGGCCCAAAGCTGGAGGCGCTGTGCAATCGGCTGGGATTCTGGCATTTCGACCAGATCGCCAACTGGACCGATGCGGAAATAGCCTGGGTCGATGCCAATCTGGAAGCCTTCAAGGGCCGCGTGACGCGCGACAACTGGGTCGCGCAAGCGCGGCGCCTGGCGGCGGAAAACAAGCGATAGGCGCGCGCCTTCTGGTGCGGCGCGCGCCGGGTTGGCCGGTTCAGGCGTGCATGAACCGCGCCCGCGCGCCGCGCTCGATGGCGGCGGCGTGCAGACGGTCGATGTTCAACTCGAACCGCATCTCCTCCAGCAGCCGCAACTCGGCCTGCCGCAGCGTTCCGTCCGACGCCGCGACGTCACAGGCCAGCGCGTAGGCCGTTTCGTTCAACCGTTCAGGCAGCCCGTCGCGCACCAGCCCGAACAGAGCATCCAGCCCGTCCTCTTCCTCGATCA
>JAGRMK010000120.1 GCA_020441345.1 Paracoccaceae bacterium | reverse complement strand
CCTGCGACCTGTGCCGGCGCGCCTGCCGCATTGGCCGCCTTGCGTATCAGCGCGGGGAAGCGCTCGAAGGGCTGATGCGCCGGCAGCATGTCGTTATAGGCGGTGACGATACCCAGATTCGGCGCGCGGTCGGCGGCGAGGCGGGGTTTGGCATCGGCCATCGCGGCATAGGCGTGGGCGGCATTCGAGCACGACAGATGCGCCCGCGCCGGTCCCTGGCGTGCCGCACGGTCGATCCGCTCGAGATAGGCCGAGCGGCTGGCTTTGGACCGTGCGATGATGCGGTCGGTGACGGTTTGAATACGGGGATCGAGGGCCATGGCGGAACCTTTTGCGGGTGTGCGTCGCGGAAGCGGATGCGCAAGAGATGCGCGGGTTGCCGGGGCGATAGCATGTTAACGCTAACGGTGCAAGGTGCCCGCGCGTCGGGCCGCAGGGCGCGGTCTTGGGTCAAGCCTTGCACCAGATGCAAACCGGACTTGACGAAACGGCGCTGGAACTGCGCTGCGCTGCGGCATAGCTTCGCCGGCATGACGCGGGTTCTTTCCCGTGGACGCAAACGAACAGGATCGTTGATATGCCCTTTGATACCCCCAACACACAAGTCCAGGATCTTCTCGAGATCGAACGCAACGCGCGCGCCATGCAGGCACAGATGCTCGCCGACATGGTCGGTGGTCTTGGCCGCCTGATCGTTTCGGCGCTGCGCCGCAAGCCCGTGACCACGCACGCCTGACGCATCTTGACAATCGCTGCCTGACCGCAGCCCGACCGCCTCGCCCGGCCCGCCGGTGCGGGGCGGTGTCGCTTTGGCCTTCCGCCGGACACGGTGTCGCGGTAGTTGGGGGTATCCAGCCCAAGGAAACGCGTCCATGCCCTCTGATCCCTCGTCCCGTCCCGTCGTGCGTCTGCGTCCCAAGGCCGAGGCGCGCGCCATCCGGCATGGCTTCCCCTGGGTTTATGCCGATGAACTGGTAATGGATCGCCGCACGCAGGCGATGACCGCCGGAACGCTTGCGGTGCTCGAGGATGCCGAGCGGCGCGCGATGGGGTTGGTGACGGTGAACGCCGCGTCGAAGATCGTCGCGCGAATGATCGACCGTGACGCCGGGGCGCGGGTGGATCTGGAGTGGTTCAAGACCCGCCTGGCGCAAGCGCTGGATCTGCGCGCGCGGCTTTACGAAGCGCCCTATTACCGGCTTGTCCATGCCGAGGCCGACGGCCTGCCGGGCGTGGTGATCGACCGTTTCGGTGCGGCTGCGGTGGTGCAACCCAACGCCGCCTGGGCCGAGGCGCATCTTGACCTGCTGGTCGAGGCGCTGGTCGCTGTGACCGGGGTCGAAGTGGTGATCAAGAACGGCACCGGCCGGTCGCGCGGTCTTGAGGGGCTGCCCGAGGAAACGCTGGTGCTGCGTGGCGCGCTTGACGCCCCGGTGCCGGTGCCGATGAACGGCGCGACCTATATGGCCGACCTGCTAGGCGGGCAGAAAACCGGGCTGTTCTTTGATCAGCGCGACAACCACGCCTTTGCTGCGCGGCTGGGCAAGGAGGCGCGCGTGCTGGATGTGTTCAGCCATGTCGGCGGCTTCGGGCTGGCGGCGTTGGCCGCCGGGGCACGGAGCGCGCTGGCGATCGACGGATCAGAGGCGGCGCTGGCGCTGGCCGAACGGGGCGCGGCGGCGATGGGTTTGGCAGACCGCCTGACCACCCGGCAAGCCGACGCCTTCGAGGCGCTGGAGGCGCTCGGCGCCGAGCGGGCGCAGTTCGATCTGGTGGTTTGCGATCCCCCCGCCTTCGCGCCGCACCGCAAGGCGCTTGACGCCGGGCTGCGGGCCTATGAGCGGGTCGCGCGGCTGGCGGCGCCGCTGGTCGCTCCGGGCGGGTTCCTGGTGCTGTGCTCGTGCTCGCATGCGGCGGATCTGGCGCAGTTCCGCGCCTCTTGCACGCGCGGAATCGGGCGCGGCGGGCGGCGCGGGCAGTTGATCCACACCGGGTTTGCCGGGCCTGACCACCCGATGTTGCCGGCGCTGGCGGAAAGCGGCTATCTGAAGGCGCTGGTGTTCCGTCTGGATGCCTAGGGCGTTTCTGGATACCTGTGTTCTCTATCCGCCGATCCTGCGCGATTTTCTGTTGGGTCTGGCCGATGCCGGGGCGTTCACACCGCTCTGGTCACAGGGTGTTGTCGCCGAATGGCTCCACGTGACGAACCGAAAGGGCGACCATGGTGCCCCAGAGGCATTGGCCCGGATGCTGGCGCGCTGGCCCGAGGCGATGACGCCCGACGGTGCGCCCGAAATTCTGGATCTGCCCGATGAAACCGACCGTCATGTGCTGGCGGCCGCCATCGCCGGACGGGCCGATGTTCTGGTGACATTGAACCTTCGCGACTTCCCGGTTCGTGCGACCGATCCCTTTCGGATTCGCGCCCTTGCGCCGGACGAGTTCGCGATGGAGCTCTGGCTTGCCCGCCGCGCCCCGGTCGAGGCCCAGGTGACGCGGGTCTGGCCTGGGCTGGCGGGGCGCGCGCTGCGCAACGCGCTCAAGCGCGCGACCCTGCCGCGTCTGGGCAAGGCGCTGGAGCACGACTGAACCCGCTCAATACCCCAGCGCGCAGCCGTCCTTGCGCGGGTCCGAGGCGCCAATCAACACGCCGCTGTCGTCAAGCAGGATCGCCTGGGTGCCGCCCAGCGGCTCGTCGGACCAGCGCATCTTGTGCCCCTTGGCGGCCAGCGCCGCGTAAACACCGGCGTCATACCCGGTTTCCAGCCCCATGCCGTCCTTGCCCGAAAACAGCCCGGCAAAGGCGCGTGGTGCATCGATGGCCGATTGCAGATCCATCCCGTAGTCGACCAGGTTCGACACCAGCCGTGCGTGTCCACAGGGTTGATAAGCCCCGCCCATCACCCCGAACGGCAGAATCACGCGTCCGTTCTTGCGCAACATGCCGGGAATGATCGTGTGCATCGGGCGCTTGCCGCCCGCCGCCTCGTTGGGGTGCCCGGGCTGCAAGGTGAACCCCGCGCCCCGGTTCTGGAACAGGATGCCGTAGCGATCCGACGCATGGCCCGATCCAAAGCTGTGAAAGATCGAATAGATCAGCGATACCGCCATGCGGTCCTTGTCGACGACGGTCAGATAGACCGTGTCGCGATGGATCGCCTCGGTCAACGGGGCGACCGGCGCCTGCGCGCGCTGCGGATCGATCAGTGCGGCCAGCCGGGCGGCGGTTTCGGGTGCCAGCATATGCGCCAGCCGAGTCGTCGCGTCGGCATCCGCCAGAAACCTGTCGCGGGCATCATGGGCCAGAAGCGTCGCCTCGGCTTCAAGATGCGCGCGGTCGGCGCCCAGCGGATCGAGCCCGGCCAGATCGAACTGCGCCAGGATGTTCAGCAGCAGGATCGCGGTCGCGCCCTGACCGTTTGGCGCGTGTTCCAGCAACTCGGTGCCACGATAGATCCCGCTGACCGGTTCGGAATACGCGCAGGCGACCGCAGCCATGTCGTCGAGCGTGTGACACCCGCCCAGGGCGCGCAGGCTGTCGATCAGATCCTCTGCAACGGCCCCTTCATAGAACCCCGCGCGCCCCTTGGCGGCGATCTGGCGCAGCACCTCGGCCTGACCGGGGGCGGCGAAGCGTTCACCGACGCGGGGCGCACGCCCGTCCCGCAGGTAGTGCCGCCTTGCCGCGCCATGCAGACGGTCCATTTCGCCCCAATCCTGCGCGACGCGCGGGGCGACCGGGATACCGGCGTCGAAATAGCCGATCGCCGGGGCCAGCACCTGCGGCAGATCCATGCGGCCCCAATCCGCGTTCAACCGGCAAAAGGCATCGACAGCGCCGGGCAGGGTGATCGCTTCGACTCCGTGCACCGGAACCGCGGCAAGGCCCCGGTCGCGCATGGCCTGCGCATCCAGCCCGGCGGGGGCACGGCCCGACCCGTTCAGTGCCACGATGCGCTCTTCGCCTGCCGGTTTTACCAGCGCGAAACAATCGCCGCCAAGCCCGGTCATCTGCGGTTCGCACAGGCCCAGCAGCACCCCGGCGCCGATTGCCGCATCGACCGCGTTTCCGCCCTCACGCAAGAGGCCAATGGCCACCTGGGCGGCAAGCGGATGCGAGGTCGCGACCATGCCGTTGTCGGCATAGACCGCCGACCGGCCGGGACGTTGGAAATCGCGCATGGAGGCTCCTGCGATGGGGTTTTGCGCAGGATAGGCGCCGGGCCGGAAAAGAAAAGAGCGTCTGAGGGAAAAATGGCCGGTCCCGAAGGACCGGCCTTTGATTGGCTGCGGGTTCGCCGGGCACGGATGCCGCATGTCCCCGCGAGTTGCCTCGACAGATATGCCACGACTTGCGTTGCTTGCCGGTCAAACCCCCCTTTCGATGCAGAGCACCCTGACCGGGCGACGCAGCGAAAACGGTTGGCACGCCATTCGTGGATCCGGCCGCAAATACTTCATGGAAATAACTGGATAACCGAATACAATCAAAGATATAGCCTGGCGCGATGGGATGCGTCACCCGATTGGGGCATAAGGGCAAATTTTTTTGCGCTGCCAAATCCGGCTTTTCGTGCATGCTGGCGGTGCAAACAAGGCTTGCACCGTGCCCGCGCCGAAGGTCTGGACAGTCCGTCCAGGCCCGCCCCGCGCAAGGGACACCATTTCGGCGGCGGTTTCTTGCGCTGACTCCCTCGTGGCCCCATATTGATCGCAACACAACTGAAATCCGAGCCCGATGCCCCATCGAAAAACCCTGATTGCCGGTTCCTACAATATCCACAAGGGGGTCGGCAGCGACTATCGGCGCGATCCACGCCGCACGATCTCGGTGATCCGCGAACTGGGTGCCGATCTGGTCGCGCTGCAAGAGGTAGACCGCCGGTTCGGGGATCGGCGCGGGGTGCTGGACCTGCGCGCGCTGCGCGAGGCCACGGGCCTCACGCCGGTGCCGATCAGCGACCGTCTGGGCGATCTGGCCCATGGCTGGCACGGTAACCTGATCCTGTTTCGCAATGCAGAACTTGAGGACGCGCGCGTGATCACCCTGCCGGGGCTGGAACCGCGCGGCGCCATCGTCGCCGATCTGCGCATCGCCGGTCAGCCGCTCAGGGTGATCGCGGCGCATTTGGGGCTGTTGAAAGGGTCGCGCCTGGTTCAGGCGCGGCGTCTGGCCGATGAAATCGGCGCGGATCGCCCGACGGTGATGATGGGCGATCTGAACGAATGGCGCCAGGGGCCGGGGTGTTCGCTGATGCCGCTCAAGACCGGGCTCGAGGCCGTGCACTCGGCCCGGACGGTGGCCAGCTTTCCGGCGCGCCGCCCGATGCTGGCGCTGGACCGGATCATCGGGTGCGCGCGGGCCGAACTGCGCGATCTGGCACCGCTTGACACGCCGCTTGCGCGGCTGGCCTCGGATCATCTTCCGATCCGCGCGCAGATCAGGCTGACACCATGAACACCTGGCTTGTGTGGGGGCTGATTGTGCCGTCCCTGTTGGTGACGGCAAGCCTGGTGTCGATCTGGTCGGCCGGGCGTTTCGCCAAACGTAACCGGGGGGCCCCGTCCACGGCGATCGCGCCGGGGCAGGGAACGCCCCTGGATGATCTTCTTGCGCCGCACGAAGACCGCCACGCCGGACAAAGTGCCGTCGCCCTGATCGACGACCCGGCGCAGGCGCTGCGACAACGGCTTGCCTTGGCGCAACTCTCGGGGCGCAGTCTGGATCTGCTGTATTACATCTGGGACGATGATCTGAGCGGGCGATTGCTGGCGCGCGCGCTTCTTGAGGCCGCCGACCGGGGGGTGCGCGTTCGGATGCTGCTGGACGATGTCAACGTGTTGAACCGCGATCCGGCCTATCGTGCGCTCGACCGGCATCCCGGTATCGAGGTGCGTCTGTTCAACCCGATCCGCAACCGCGACCGGGGGGTGCGGCGCGGGATCGAGATCCTGCTCAATGCCTTGCCGTATAATCGGCGCATGCATGGCAAGTTGTGGCTTGCCGACGGGCGCGTCGGGCTGACCGGCGGGCGCAACATCGCAGACGAGTATTTTGGCCTGGCATCGGGGCGCGATCTGGCGCCGCATCGGGATTACGACGATCTCGACACGCTGCTGGCCGGGCAGGTTCTGCGCGACGCGGAGGCCCTGTTTGACGCGTTCTGGAACTCGGGCGTTGCGCTGCCGATCCGCACCCTCTGGCCGGGCAAGCGCACCCGGCTTGGCCGGTTTCGCAAACGCCTCGCCGCCTATCTCGATCATCCCCGATCCGTTGAACGGCTGCGCGAGGCCAAGCTGCACCGGCCTGAGGACGCCGCGGGGGCGCTGGTGCTGGAGCAGCTGCACTGGACGCCCACCGTGACCTTCCTTGGCGATCCGCCGCACAAGGCGCTGGGCACCGAGCCCGATGGCTGGATGCCAGCCTCGCTGTTGCCGCTGGTGCGCGAGGCGACGCGCAGCCTGCGCATCGTGACGCCATATTTTGTCCCCGGCACGCAGGGTCTGACTGCTCTTGCGTCGCTGGCGGCAACGGGTGTCAAGGTCGAGATCATCACCAACGGCCTGGCAATGGCCGACAACGTGCTGGTTTACGGGGCCTATCGCTGGGCCCGCGACCGGTTGCTGGGCAAGAACGTGTCGATCTACGAGGTCGCGGCGCTTTCCGAGCCGCGCCGCATGCTGCACTCGAAGGCCTTTCTGGTCGATGACCGAAAGGCCTTCATCGGGTCGTTCAATTTCGACCAGCGGTCGGCGTTTCTGAATACCGAGATGGGCGTGGTGTTCGAAGATCCGGTCCTGGTCAAGGCGCTGCGCGCGATGATCGACAAGACACGCGCGCCCGACAACGCCTTTGCCGTGGCGCTTGACGGACGCCGGCCCGTCTGGTCACGGGGCGAGACGGTGTCCACCCATATCGAACCCGAAAGCAACGCGCTGAAACGCGCGGTGACCTATCTCATCGGTCATCTGCCGATCCACCGCTTCCTGTGATTTCCGCGGTCCAGACCGCGCCATCGGCGGCAGTCGCGGGGCCAAAGGCGCGGGCGGCATCCACCGAAACCGCCAGCGCGCTCTCCAGGCGCAGGCGATAGGCGGCGCGGCTGATCTCGATCCCGCCAAGACTGGCAAGATGCGGCGTCAGGTATTGCGTGTCCAGCAACCGGAACCCGCCCGCGGTGAGCCGCGCGACCAGTTCGGCGAGCGCCAGTTTCGAGCCGTCGGTGACTTTCGACACCATGCTTTCGGCAAAGAACCCGCCACCGATCGCCAGACCGTAAACCCCACCGGCCAAGGCACCGTCCTGGGTCCAGACCTCGATGGAATGCGCCAGACCGATGTCGTGCAGATCCAGAAAGACCTGTGCGATCTCGTCATTGATCCAGGTAGTTTCGCGGTCGGCGCAAGACGCGAGAACGCCCGCGAAATCAGTGTCACAGGAAAACCGGAAGCCCCCCCGCCGCCGCGTCCGCCGCAGCGACCGGGACACATGAAACCCCTCCAGTGGCAGGATCCCGCGTCGGCGGGGGTCGAACCAGTGGATTTGTGGGTCCGATGCCGTTTCGGCCATCGGGAACACCCCGGCGGCATAGGCTCTCACGATCAAGTCGGGCGTCAGCCGCATCGCCGCCCCCTCAATGTTCTGGAAGAAACACGGTGCCGGCGGGTCTCGCGACCGCGCTGCCGCCGCGCAAGTCCCGGTTCTCGGCGCAGCCGAAACAGGGGGCAACGCCCCCCTTGGCCCCCGTCACCCCAGTTTTTCGGCCAGAAACTTTTCCAGCCAATGAATATTGTAATTCCCGGCCTGCACGTCGGGATCGGCCAGCAATTCGAAAAACAGCGGCACGGTGGTATCGATCCCGTCGATGATCAGCTCGCCCAGGGCCCGGCGCAGCCGGTTCAGCGCCTCGTCCCGGTCACGGCCGTGCACGATAAGCTTGCCGATCAGGCTGTCGTAATAGGGCGGTATCTTGTAGCCGCCATAGAGCGCGGAATCCATCCGCACACCCAATCCGCCTGGGGCATGGAACGTGTTCACCAAGCCGGGGCAGGGCGAGAAACTGGGCAGTTTCTCGGCATTGATGCGCACCTCGATGGCATGGCCGTTGACCACCAGATCGTCCTGCGTGAACGACAGCGGCAGGCCTTCGGCGACGCGGATCTGCTCGCGGACAAGATCCACGCCAAAGATCGCTTCCGTTACCGGGTGTTCGACTTGCAGGCGGGTGTTCATCTCGATGA
>JAGRMK010000119.1 GCA_020441345.1 Paracoccaceae bacterium | reverse complement strand
CCCGCTGCCGCATGCCGCCCGAAAGCTGATGGGGATATTCGTCGGCACGGCGGGCAGGATCGGGAATGCCCACCCGGCCCAGCACGTCGACCACGCGGTTGCGCACCTCGGCCTTCGAGACATCCTCGTGCAGGCGGATGGCTTCGGCGATCTGCCGGCCCACCGTGAAGATCGGGTTCAGCGAGGTCATCGGTTCTTGAAAGATCATTGCGATGTCGCTGCCGCGCAGCTGACGCAGGCGGCGCGGCGTGGCGCGGGTTATGTCCTCGCCGTCGAAAGCGATGCGCCCGCCGGTGACATGCCCCGGCGGGTTCGGCACCAGCCCCATCATCGCCAGTGCGGTGATCGACTTGCCGCACCCCGATTCACCGACGATCCCCAATGTCTCGCCGGGCCGCACATCCAGACTGACACCGGACAGCGCGGTTACGCGTCCGTGGCGGGTATCGAACTCGACTCGCAGGTCGTGCAGGCTCATCAGCGGCGTTGTCATCGGGACCTCAGCTTCGGATTGAAGGCGTCGTTCAGCCCGTCCCCAACCAGCGACACGGCGAAGACCGTCAGAAAGATCGCGATTCCGGGGATCGCCACCGGCCACCAGGCCTCAAGCAGGTAGCCGCGGTTCTGGCCGATCATCAGGCCCCAGCTGATCGTGTTGGGGTCGCCAAGGCCCAGGAACGACAGGCCCGCCTCGAACAGGATCGCCACGCCGACGGTCAGCGTCGCGGATACGATCAGCGGCGGCAGCGCATTCGGCAGGATCACGCGCCAGATGATGCGCCTGTTGCTGGCGCCGATGGACCGCGCGGCGGTGACGTATTCCAGCTCGCGGATGCGCAGGAATTCGGCACGGGTCAGGCGCGCGGTGGGTGGCCAGCTGACGATGCCGATGGCAAAGGAAATTGTGAACAGCGATGGCGAGAACAGCGTCACCAGCACCATCGCGAACAACAATGCGGGCAGCACCTGGAAGAACTCTGTCAGCCGCATCAGCAAATCGTCCATCCAGCCGCCGAAAAACCCGGCCAGCGCGCCGACGGCGATGCCGATGACCACCGTCAGAAAAGCCGCCGAGATGCCGACAGCCAGTGTCGGTGCGCCGCCCTTCAAAAGCCCGGTCAGCAGGTCGCGGCCCAGGAAATCGGTGCCCAGATAGACCCCTTCGCGCACGCCGGGCGCCGTCAGGGGGCCCCAGACGATGCGATAGGGATCGCCGGCGAACCCATAGCGACCATAAAGCACGAAGGCGACGATCGCGGCCAGCAGCACCAGCCCGAACACCGCCGGACGATTGCGCAGGAACTGGCCCCAGGCCTCGCCCATCGGACTGATTGCCTCGGGGGTCTTGGTGGCGGTCGGTTTGGCGGTGTGGATCCGGGCCATATCAGCGCCCTCCGGTGCGAATGCGCGGATCGGCCAGCCGATAGCTCAGATCCGTCAACAGATTGGCGATCACCACCACTGCTGAGGCAAAGAACAACACCCCCAGCAGGGTCGGATAATCGCGGCGCAGCACGCTGTCGAAGGCCAGCCGCCCCATTCCGGGCCAGTTGAACACGGTTTCGACCAGCAACGCGCCCGATATCAGGTTGCCGAACTGGATACCGGCGACGGTCAGGATCGGCAGCACGGCGTTGCGCAGCGCGTGATGAAAGGTCACGCGCCATTCGCCCAACCCCTTGGCGCGGGCGGTGCGCACGTAATCGGCGCCAAGCACCTCGATCATCGCGGCGCGTGACAGGCGGGCGTATTGCGCCAGGAACAGAATCGCCAGCGTCGAGGCGGGCAGCACGAGGTGATGCAGCACGTTCAGCGCATAGTCGAACGCGTCGCCGCGAAACCGCGCGCTGATCATGCCTTCGACCGGGAAGATCGGCACCACGACCGAGAACAGCACAACCAGCATCAGCCCGGTCCAGAACACCGGCGCGGCGTAGCCCACGGTCGAAAACACCGACACGAAACCAGACAGGATCCCCTGTGGCTTGCGCGCCGCAAGAACCCCCAGCACGACGCCCAGAACCATCGCCAGAACCTGCGCCGACAAGGCCAGAAGGATGGTCGCGCCGACCCTTTGGCCGATCAAGGTCGTGACGGGCTGGTTGAAATGATACGACATACCCAGATCGCCGCGCAGGATCTGCGACAGATACAGGCCAAGCTGCACCAGAATCGGTTGATCCAGCCCGTAATTCGCGCGGATCTCGGCCATCATCTCTTCGGTGATGCCGCCCATCTCGCCGGCGATCACCTCGGCGGCGTCGCCGGGGGCGGCGTGGATCAGGAAGAAGTTCAGCACCACGACCCCGGTAATCAGGATCAGCCCGTAGAACAGGCGCTGAAGGATATAGCGCAGCGTTCCCATCGTCTGGAACCTCGGTCGTTATGCGGTCGGGAAGGGAATGCCCCGCCCCGATCCGGGGCAGGGCATCGTATCATTGTAGCGCCGGTCTCAGCGGTCTTCGGTCCAGTAGACCTCGTCCATCGACTGCATCATGCCCCAGATCGACAGCGGCAATTCGATGCGGTCGTCGAACACGTGATGATAAGGCAGGGCGTTGATCCAGTAGACCGGCAGTTCGGCACCGACGATGTCCTGGAACTCGGCATAGAGCGCCCTGCGGGCATCGGTATCCAGCGTGCTTCCGGCTTCGGCCAGCAATTCATCGACACGTGCGTTCACATAGCCCTGGGTATTCGACCAGATCACCGGGCGAATGTTCGACGACAGATAGGTGCGATGTACACCGATCACCGGATCACCCCAGTTGAATACGACATCCATCGACATCTGAAAGTCACCCGATGCCAGGCGACCGGCCCATGTCGGGAAGTCGGGCGAGGTGCGCAGCTCGACGTTGATGCCCACTTCGCGCAGTTGCGAGCGCAGGTACTCTGGCACGTTGCCCAACGCCGAATCGCGGCCCGGAATGGTATCCATCGTGATCGTGAAGCGATTGCCATCGGCGTCGCGCGGATACCCGGCTTCGTCCAGCAGCGCGTTGGCGCGGTCCAGATCGAGATTGTAGCTGGGCATGTCAGGGTTGAAGAACGGGCTCGATTCGATGATCGGCCCCTGCTGGCTTGCGGCAACGCCGCGCATCAGCGCGTTCAGGATGAAATCGCGATCCATCGAATAGGCGATGGCCTGGCGCACGCGGACATCGTCCAGCGGCGCGACGCGGGTATTGAACGCCAGCCACTGAATCGGGCCGATGCCTTCGAACCCGCGTGGCGTGACGGTCAGCCCATCGGTAGCGCCCAGCCGGGTGATGGCGGATGCGTCGGTAATGATGCCGGCGTCTGCCTCGCCCGATTCAAGCGAGAGCGTAACCGACGCCGCGTCGCGCACGATGCGGATCGTGATGCCGTCCAGATAGGGGCGTCCGTCAATGAAGAAGTCGTCGAACCGTTCCAGCGTGATCTGTTCGCCGGGGCGGTATTCGGCAAGGCGGAATGGCCCGGAACCGACCGGCGCATTGTTCGCCGGGTGATCGCGCACGTCTTGCCCGTCACCATAGACATGCTGTGGAATGATCGGGCAGAGCGCGCCGGTCAAGGCCAGCAACAGCGCCGGATGCGGTGCGCTGAGACGGATGATGGCGGTATGCGGGTCGGGGGTGTCCACGGCCTCGACGGGGCCGAACATGGTCTGGAACGGGTGATTGGCCTTGATGGTCATGATCGAAAACGCGACATCGGCCGAAGTCACCGGCACGCCGTCATGAAACACGGCATTGTCCACCAGGTTCAGCGTCAGGCTCAGGCCATCGTCCGACCAGTCCCAGCTTTGAGCGAGATAGGGATGAAAGTTCCAGTTCTCGTCGACCCGCAGCGGCGAGGCGAAGATTTGCGTTCCGGGAACGGCGGTTGCAACGCCCGATTGCACCGCAGGGTTCAGATGGCGCGGGTTTTCGCCGCTGACAATCACCATTTCGCCACCGGTGCGCGGCTGCGCGGTTGCCAGGCCGATGCCCAGTGCCAGAACCGAGGCCAAGGCCCCGAACAACGTCCGTCTCTTCATAAGCATGAGATTCTCCCAGTTGAAGTAGCAGGTGTTTGGATCGTTTTTTATTGAGCCGAGTATGAAAGCCCGTCATTTTCAATCAAGAACAATCATGGTCTGGCTATAACGTTTCCGAATTCTGGCGATATGAGTTGCGCGGCGACGCAGCATTCTTGCCGCGATTGCGCGGCAAGAATGCAGTCGGTCCAGCAGCGGTATGGCCCATGCCCATTGTTCAGGCGGACGTGGTGACAAGCGCGGCGGAAAGTAAAAAATGGCCGACCCATCGGGTCGGCCAGTCTACGGCATCCGGTCGGAGGGAAACGACCGGCGGACAGAAACAGTTACCAGCGGTCGGGGCCCTTGTCGGCGAAGCGTTCCACCAGAAAGTCGATGAAGGCGCGGACCTTGGGCTGGGTGAACCGGCCGGGCGGATAGACCGCATAAATGCCCAACGTAGTTTGCGGCAGATCTGGGATCACATCTTCGACCAGCCCTTGCGCCATGGCGTCGTGATACAGAAAACTGGGCAGATAGGCGATGCCCAGCCCCTTGACGGCGGCGTTCAGCAGCGACTGGCCATCGTTGACCGTCAACCAGCCAGTGCCGCGAACCTGTCGGACTTCGCCCGAGGGGGCGGCGATTTTCCAGACGTTCGCGCTGGCCTGGTTCGAGAAATGCAGCAGCCGGTGCTCGTTCAGATCATCGATCCGCATCGGGCGGCCGTGATGCTGGAAATACTTGGGCGAGGCGATGAGGCGCTGCGTGGTTTCAGAGATCTTGCGGGCGCGCAGGCTTGAATCTTCCATCTCGCCGATGCGGATCGCCATGTCGAACCCTTCCGAGATCAGTTCGACATAGCGGTTCTTGAGCACCATGTTGACGCTGATTTCGGGGAACTCGTCGAGGAATTCGTCGAGAACCGGTGACAGCAGGCTGACGCCAAAGTCGGTGGCAACCGACATGCGCAACACGCCCGAGGGTGCCGATTGCATGGCGGTGACGATGCTGTCTGCTTCGCCCGCGTCGTTCAGAACCCGGCGCGCACGGTCATAGTAGACCAGACCGATCTCGGTCGGGCTTACCCGGCGCGTCGTGCGGTTCAGCAGGCGGGCGCCCAGCCGCGCCTCAAGCGATGAGACATGTTTCGAGACAGCGGATTTGGAAATCCCCATCTTTCGCGCCGCATCGGTAAAGCCACCTTGGTCGACAACCGTGGCGAAGGCTTCCATTTCGGTCAAGCGGTCCATTTCTCGCACCCGTCATACTTCGGAACTTTATGTTTCCGTTAGACAGGTCAAATGCGGCGCGATTTGGACAGATGGGCGGTATTCCTTGGACAATTGTCTGTAAAACCAGCGCAATCAGGGAGCGAAGCCTGATTTGTTTCAGTTTTTGACGGCGATTGTTTACATCAGGACAGTGCTTCGATCATCACGATCCACAGCGGCAGGGTCGCCGCCGACAGCAGCGTGGACTGCGCGACGACGGTGGCCGTCAGTTTGCGATCCGCGCCGAACCCGGCGGCCAGCACATGCGCGGCCGACGCGGTGGGCAGGGCCGCGAACATCGTCAGAATGGCGGTGATCGACGGATCCGCCCCCAAAGCAAGGCAGGAACCCAGCGTTGCTGCGGGCAGGATCAGCAGCTTCACGCCCACCAGGATGCCGCTGAACGCGTCGAGCCGCGCCAGCGCCCGCCAGTCCATCGTGGCCCCGATCGACAGCAAGGCGATCGGGATCGCGGCCTGTGCCAGCAAGACCAGCGGCGCCATGACCAGCACCGGAGGTGTCCATCCCGACAGGCCGACCGCGACCCCGGCCACCGACGCCAGCAGAAACGGGTTCAGCGCGATGCGTTGCACCGTTGCCCGAAGTCCCAGCGCGCCGCCGCGAGACAGCGCCGACACGGCAAAGATATTCGCCACCGGCACCGCCATGCCCGCGACCACCGCCATCAGCGCGGCATCCGCCCGTGACAGGGTTGCCACCGCGACAAACCCCATTGCCGTGTTGAATCGCCACGCGGTTTGCCAGGCGCCGGCGAAATCGAGAAACCGCTCGGGGCCGAACCGCCGCGCCGCATAGCCCGCGACCAATCCCAGCGTCAGGATCGCCCAGACCGCCGGGGCGATCACCACCACGCGCGACAAGTCCATCGGCCGCGAGGCCGCGGCGGTGAACAAAAGCGCTGGGAACAGGATCTCGAAATTCAGCCGGTCGAGCCCGGTCCAGGCATTTTCAGACAGCCTGCGCCGCACCAGACCGCCCAGCCCCACCAGCAGGAAACTGGGTAAAAGCCCGCCAAGAATCGGCCACAGGATCATGCGGTCACAGTGTCGCGGCCAATCGGGCCCCCTGATCGATCGCGCGCTTGGCGTCCAGTTCGGCGGCGACATCTGCGCCCCCGATCACGTGCACCGATACACCCGCCCCCTCCAGCGCATCGGCCAGATCGCGCATCGGCACCTGACCGGCGCACATCACGATGGTATCGACCGCGAGCATCTGCGGTCCCTTGTCGCTGCCCAGTTCGATCCCCTCAGGGGTGATCCGGTCATAGGTCACGCCGCCGATCATCTTGACACCGCGCGCCGCCAGGCTGGCGCGGTGGATCCAGCCCGTCGTCTTGCCCAGCCGCTTGCCGGGTTTTTCTGCCTTGCGCTGTAACAAGGTCACGTCGCGCGCGGCGGCGGGGGCCTCGGGGGTCAACAAGCCGCCGGGCACGTCGGACGGATCGCCCACGCCCCATTCGCGCCGCCATGCGTCGATGTTCAGCGTGCTGCTTTCGCCTTGATGGGTCACATATTCGGACACGTCGAACCCGATGCCGCCCGCGCCGATTACCGCCACGCGCTTGCCGACCGGCGCCTTGTTGCGCAGCACGTCGATATAGGACAGCACATTCGGGCCGTCCTGTCCGGGGATGCCTGGATCGCGCGGCACGACTCCGGTGGCGACGATCACTTCGTCAAACCCCTCAAGCGCCTCGGCGGTGGCCTCGGTGTTCAGCTTCACGTCGATGCCCGAGTGTCCGACCATCGTCTCGAACCAGTGCACGAGTCCGTGGAATTCCTCTTTGCCGGGGATCACGCGGGCCAAGTTCAACTGCCCGCCCAGCGTGGCGTCCTTTTCAAACAGCGTGACCTTGTGGCCGCGCTCGTCGGCGACCAGCGCGGTCATCAGCCCGGCCGGGCCAGCCCCCACCACGGCGATCTTTTTCGGCGTGGTGGCCGGAGAGTAATTCAGTTCGGTCTCGAAACAGGCGCGCGGGTTCACAAGGCAGGAACTGATCTTGCCGCTGAACGTGTGGTCCAGACAGGCCTGGTTGCAGCCGATGCAGGGCGCGATTTCGGCGGCGCGTCCCTCGGCGGCCTTTTGCACGAAGGCAGGGTCGGCCAGGAACGGCCGCGCCATGGAGATCATGTCGGCGCAGCCTTCGGCCAGCACCTGCTCGGCGGTGTCGGGGTTGTTGATCCGGTTCGAGGTGATGACCGGAATGCCTACATGCCCCATCAGTTTGCGGGTCACCCAGGCAAAGCCCGCGCGTGGCACCGAGGTGGCGATGGTCGGCACCCGCGCCTCATGCCAGCCGATGCCCGTGTTGAAGATTGTGGCACCGGCCGCCTCGATGGCGGTTGCCAGTTGCAGGATCTCGTCGAATGTCTGGCCGTTCGGCACCAGATCGAGCAGCGAAATGCGGTAGATGATGATGAAATCCGGTCCCACAGCCTCGCGCACACGGCGCACCACCTCGACCGGCAGACGCATGCGGTTCTCATAGCTGCCGCCCCAGCGATCGGTGCGCTTGTTGGTGTGCAGGCAGAGGAACTGGTTCAGGAAATACCCCTCGGAGCCCATCACCTCGACACCGTCATAGCCCGCTTCGCGGGCACGGGTGGCGGCGACCACGAAATCGTTGATCTGCTTTTCGATACCCGCCTCGTCCAGTTCCCTGGGCGGAAAGGGCGAGATCGGCGATTTGATCGCGCTGGCGCTGACGCATTCGGGACCATAGGCATAGCGCCCCGCGTGCAGGATCTGCATCGCGATCTTGCCGCCGTTGTCGTGCACGGCGCTGGTCACCTTGCGGTGGTTGGCTATATCGGCGTCAGTGAACAGACCCGCAGCCCCCGGAAACACGCCGCCTTCCTTGCTGGGTGCCATGCCGCCGGTCACGATCAGCCCCGCGCCACCCTGCGCGCGCTCGGCGTAATAGGCCGCGACGCGGTCCCAGTCGCCGCGCTCTTCCAGGCCGGTGTGCATCGACCCCATCAGAACGCGGTTCTTCAGCGTGGTGAACCCCAGATCGAGCGGGGCAAGCATTTTCGGATACGGGCTGGACATGGGGGCTCCTGTCGTCTGGCGATCGGCGCCCAACCTAGCGAGGTGCGACCGATTGTCATCAGAAACCTAGCGTCATCGCGCCGCGCCGCACGGGCAAGGGGCCAGTCGGGCGCAGGCGTATCAGTTGGCGTTGGCGCGCCGCATCCGGGTGACGAAATTGCGTAAGGTCGCCAAACCGCTGCCCTGGTCCAGCGGATGCTCGCGCGCCGACAGAACCGACAGGGTAACGATGCGCCCGGCAATCGGCAGGACGGCACGCCAATAGGTCGGGTCGAAACTGGCCGGGTTTCCGCGATCCTCGATCAGCAACCAGATGGCGTTGTCGGCATAGGTCGCTTCTGTCACCGTCACCTCGGCGGGGTCGCCCGAACGGCTGAGCTGCGCCCGACCGGCCGGGGTCATCAGGAACCCGGTCAAACGGCGCAGCGCATCGGGGTCTTCGCTGGTCGGGGCGGTCAGGCCGGTAATCGTCGCGCTCAGCACCGGCGCCGGGCGCACCGTGCCGCGACAGCGCACCAGCAGCACGAAGGCCTCTATGTCGCTTTCGCGCGTGGCCTCGGTGTCGATGCAGTAGCCGGTCGGTCCCTGGACCGCAACCGACTGGTCCAGGACTGAAATCACCGCCGGGCCGGATGTGGGCTGCAATCCGCGACCGGCGGCTTCGGTCAGGGGTTCGGTTTCGAAACAGGCGGTCAACCCGACCGCAACCGACACCAGCACGGCAATGAGACGAACCCTACCCAAAATGATCGCCTTCTGGCGCGGCGCGTGCCCGGATGTCCACCGCACGGGGTATGTGTCCGCAGTCCGGCCAGCGCAGACGGGTCGTTTCAAGGGTGGGGGTCTCGGTCATTGCGGTGTCCTTGGCCGGGCATGGACAACGAATAAGGCCTGCCCGGCGGCGGGGCAAGTCGGCAAACGGGCGAAGGTGTCACAGGGGCAAGGGGTTGCCAGATTGCACCGGGGCTCGTAGCACGCGGTCAGACCTGAAACCGCGAGGGGTGCGATGCTGGGTATCCTTGATCGAATTCCACTGAATATCCTGCTGATCGCCGCGCTGGCGCTGGGCCTCGCACCGTTCTTTCCAGAGCCGCACCTGTGGGAAAAGCTGAAGATGCTGGCAGCAGGCACGCTGCGCCGCCCGATCGATATCCTTGACCTTCTCATGCACGGCACGCCTGTTGTTTTGCTGGCGGCCAAACTGCTGCGTATGGCGGTCTCGCGCGGCTGAACCCTGGTGTCTTCGAGGGTTTTCGCAACCCGTTGCGACGCTTTCATCAGCCTGTCATGCTGGCGCGGTGGCGCGACCGCCAACGGCGGTGCTGCACGGCGCAGCCGGGGCAGCCCGACAATGGCCGGCCTGCAAATTCCCCTCGACGCAAGCCCTGGATCGCGCTATGCGTCCGGCATGACCACCGTGATCGCCCTTGCTTTTGATCCTCGACGCCGACGCTGATGCGTCCGGCTGGTCTTGCCCGTCTGCGCGGGCCATTGCTCTCCTCCGTTTGAACCTGCATTGACTTGGCCCCTTGCCTTCGGCACGAATGGGGCTTCGCTGTCCAAGGGAAACCCCAATGATTTCGTCCGTTTTGCCCACCTATTCGCGCGCGCCGCTCTCCTTTGTGAAGGGCGAAGGCTCTTGGCTGACCGAGGCGGACGGGCGCCGATTCCTCGATCTGGGTGCGGGCATCGCGGTCAATGCGCTGGGCCACGCCCATCCCGCGCTGGTGGAAACGCTGACCCGGCAGGCGCAAAGCCTGTGGCATGTCTCGAATCTCTACCAGATCCCGCAGCAGCAGGCCCTGGCCGATGCACTGGTCGACAAGACCTTTGCCGATACCGTGTTCTTCACCAACTCGGGGACCGAGGCGGCAGAACTCGCGATCAAGATGGCGCGCAAATACTGGTATGACAAAGGCACGCCGCGCACCACGATCCTGACCTTCGAGGGCTCGTTTCACGGCCGCTCCACCGGCGCCATCGCGGCCGCGGGGTCGGAAAAGATGACCAAGGGGTTCGGCCCCCTGATGCCGGGGTTCCAATCGCTGCCCTGGGGCGATGCGGCGGCGCTGGATGCCGCGCTGGATGACAGTGTCGCGGCGGTGATGGTCGAACCGGTGCAGGGCGAAGGCGGCATCCGCCCGATGCCGGAAGCCGACCTGAAGGCCCTGCGCGCGGCTTGCGACAAGACCGGCGCGCTGCTGATCTTCGACGAGGTGCAATGCGGCATGGGGCGCACCGGCCGGCTTTTTGCACACGAATGGGCAGGCATTGCGCCGGACATCATGATGGTTGCCAAGGGTATCGGCGGCGGCTTTCCGCTGGGCGCGGTGCTCGCCACCGAAAACGCCGCCTCGGGCATGGTCGCGGGGACTCATGGCTCGACCTACGGCGGCAACCCGCTGGGTTGCGCTGTCGGGCTTAAAGTGACTGAAATCGTGTCGGATCCGGCATTCCTCGATGAAGTCAATCGCAAGGCCGGGTTCCTGCGTCAGAAACTCGAAGGCCTGATCGCCGCCCATCCCGACAGCTTTGAAAGCGTGCGCGGATTGGGCCTGATGCTGGGCATCAAGTGCCGCAAGCCGAATACCGACCTGGTCGCGGCCGCGCGCGCAGCCGGGGTGCTGGTGGTCCCCGCCGCCGACAACGTGCTGCGCCTGCTTCCCGCGCTGAACATCCCCGACGAGGATCTCGCCGAGGCCGTCTCCCGGCTCGACGCGGCCGCGAATGCCCTCGAAAGCGCCTGACCCCCTCATCTGTCCGAAAATATCCTGGGGGTGAGGCCGCAGGCCGAGG
>JAGRMK010000118.1:2533-3607 GCA_020441345.1 Paracoccaceae bacterium | reverse complement strand
GCCATCGCCCGCGCGCTGATCAACGACCCCGACCTGATCATCTTCGACGAGGCCGTGTCGGCGCTGGATGTCTCGGTTCGCGCGCAGGTGCTCGACCTGCTGGCCGATCTGTGCCGCGCCCGCCCGCTCAGCTATCTGTTCATCAGCCATGACCTCAGCGTCGTGCGCACGATCACCGACCGGGTGATGGTGATGCAGGCCGGCGAGATCGTCGAACAGGGCCCCACAGAGCAGGTTTTCAGCGATCCGCAGCACCCCTATACGCGCGCGCTTCTGGCCGCCGCCCCGCAACTTCCTGACATGAAGAAACCCGTCCATGCCACTTGAATCATTCAACATTCCACCATCAAGCTACCTGATCGGCGGGGTCTGGACCCCGGCCAGCGACACGCTGCCCCTGACCGATCCCTCGACCGGCGAGACCCTGACGCATATCGCGCGGGGCCGCGCCCCTGAGATCGACGCCGCCGTAACCGCCGCCCATGCCGCCCGTGCGGGCGACTGGGGGCGGATGACCGCGCTGGACCGTGGGCGCATCCTGACGCGGCTTGGGCAGATCGTGCTGGCGCGCGCCGACGATCTGGCGGCGCTGGAAGCCCGTGATGTCGGCAAACCGCTGGCCCAGGCCCGTGCCGATGCCGTGGCGCTGGCCCGCTACATGGAATTCTACGGCGGCGCGGCTGACAAGATCATGGGCGAAACCATTCCCTATCTGGACGGCTACACCGTCTATACCCTGCGCGAGCCGCATGGCGTGACCGGCCATATCATCCCGTGGAATTACCCGATGCAGATCATCGGCCGGTCGGTCGGCGCGGCGCTGACGATGGGCAATGCCTGCGTGCTGAAACCCGCCGAAGAGGCCTGCCTGACCGCGCTGGCCTTTGCCGCGCTGGCCTCAGAGGCCGGTCTGCCCCCCGGCGCGCTGAACGTCGTGACCGGCCTGGGGGCCGAGGCCGGCGCGGCGCTGGCCGGGCATCCGCGCATTCAGCACATCTCGTTTACCGGCTCGGTGGGTGTCGGCACGCTGATCCAGACGGCGGCGGCGCAAAACGTGGTGCCGGTGACGCTGGA
>JAGRMK010000118.1:0-2434 GCA_020441345.1 Paracoccaceae bacterium | reverse complement strand
GGGCAGACCTGCTCGGCCTCGTCGCGCATCCTGGTGCAGCGCGGGGTCTATGACACCGTGCGCGACCGCATGAGCGCCGCCTATGCCGCGCTGACCGTGGGTCCGGCCCTGTCGAACCCGTCGGTCGGGCCGCTGATCTCGGCGCGGCAAAAGGGCATCGTGCAGGGCTATCTGGACCAGGGCGCCGACCTGCGCATCGCCGCGCAGGGGGTCATGACCGCCGAGGCCGCCAGTGCCGGGCATTACCTGCGCCCGACGCTGTTTGCCGATGTGCCCCCCGGTCATCCGCTGGCGCAACAGGAAATCTTCGGCCCGGTGCAGGCGCTGATCCCCTTCGACACCGAAGCCGACGCCCTGCGCATCGCAAATGCCACCGATTACGGGCTGGTTGCCGCCGTCTGGACCCGCGACGGCGGCCGGCAGATGCGGCTGGCCAAGGCGCTGCACGCGGGGCAGGTGTTCATCAACAATTACGGCGCGGGCGGCGGCGTGGAACTGCCGTTCGGCGGGGTCGGCAAATCGGGCCACGGGCGCGAAAAGGGATTCGAGGCGCTCTTTGGCTTCTCGCAGCTCAAAACCGTCGCCGCCTGGCACGGATGAGCGCCGCGCTCGACATATCCAACCGCGACGCGCGGCGGTTGTGGCTGTCGGTCAATGGCCTCAGCGGTCCGGCCAGCGGCCCGGTGGATGTGCCCGCGATGATCGACGCGCTGGGGCTGTTGCAAATCGACACGATCCGCAACGTGACCCGCGCGCACAACCACATCCTGTGGTCGCGCAACAGCCGGTATCGCGAAGGGATGCTCTGGCCGCATCTGGCCGGGCGCGCCCTGTTCGAACACTTCACCCATGACGCCAGCCTTCTGCCGGTGTCGCTGCTGCCCCTGTGGCAGGTCCAGTTTCGCCGACTGGGGGCGCGCGCGGCACGCGGCGCCTGGCATCAGTCCGGGCTGGCGCAAGCCGAAATCGCGCGCATCCGCCAGCGCATCGACCGCGAGGGGCCGCTGTCCACCCACGCCTTCGACACCAAGGCCCAATCCCGCGAGATGTGGGCCCGCCCCCCGCACAAGAAGGCGCTGGATCAGATGTGGTATGCCGGCGAGCTGGCGACCGCACACCGGCAGAATTTCGTGAAATTCTACGACCTGGGTGCACGGGTGTTTCGGCCCCACGACCCCCTGCCCGAGGTTGAGGCCCTGAACCGCCTGGGCGACGATGCGTTGAACCGCCTGACCCTGGCCACTCCGGGCGAGGTGCAGCGGTTCTGGGGCGTCGCCACCGCCCACGAGGCGAAACACTGGGCGGACCGCGCGCAGACCGTGCCGGTCCGCGTGCAGGCGGCGGATGGCACATGGCGCGCCGCTCTGGCGCATCCGCAGATCGAAGAGCGGCTGGCGCGCGCCCCTGCCCCACCCGGACGGCTGCGCCTTCTCAATCCCTTTGACCCGGCGATCCGCGACCGCGCGCGGCTGGAACGGCTCTTTGGCTTTGCCTATCGCAACGAGATGTTCGTCCCCCCCGATCAACGGCGCTGGGGATACTACGTTTATCCGCTGCTCGAAGGCGACCGTTTTGTCGGCCGGATCGAAGCCAGGGCCGACCGCGCCGCCGGGCGGCTGGATGTCACCGGCTTCTGGCCGGAACCCGACCTGCGCTGGGGCACCGGGCGGATCGCCAGGCTGGACAGCGAGTTGACCCGATTCGCCCGGCTCGCCGGGGCCGGATCCGTGACATGGACCACGGCGCGCCCCGACGCGCGCCCCTGACAGGAAAGAGGACGACATGAGATTGCAAGGGAAACGCGCCATCGTCACCGGAGCGGGCTCGGGCTTTGGCGCCGGGATCGCGCGGAAATTCGCCACCGAGGGCGCGCAGGTGGTGGTGGCCGATATCAACGGCGATAGCGCCGCCGCCGTCGCCGCCGAAATCGGCGGCACCGCGCAGACCTGCAACGTCGCCGACCGTGCCAGCGTGCAGGCCCTGCACGATGCCGCCAGCGCCCTCGGCCCGGTGGATATCCTGGTCAACAACGCCGGGGTCACGCATCTCCCCGCCGCCACCGAAACCGTTTCCGAGGATGACTTTGACCGTATCGTCGCGGTGAACATGAAGGCGATCTACCTGATGACGCAGGCCTTCGTGCCCGGCTTCAAGGCGCGCAAATCGGGTGTGATCCTGAACATCGCTTCGACCGCCGGGGTCTCGCCGCGCCCGCGACTGAGCTGGTACAACGCGTCAAAGGGCTGGGTGATCACCGCAACCCGATCGCTGGCCGTGGAACTCGCGCCCGACGGGATCCGCGTGAACGCGCTGAACCCGGTGGCGGGGGAAACACCGCTGCTGAAATCCTTCATGGGCCAGGATACGCCGGAAATCCGCGCGAAATTCCTGTCCACGATCCCGCTTGGCCGGTTCTCGACGCCCGAGGACATGG